>DATMYA010000046.1 GCA_035561135.1 Clostridia bacterium | reverse complement strand
AATCCCGCGGAGCGCTCTTCTTTCGCTTTCGCGACGGCGTCGATGATTCCCTGGGCGACCAGCCGGCCGAGCGCATCACGCATTCCAAAAACCGCCAACGCGCTTGCGAGCATCGCGCCGGACTGGACCGCATCGAGGACTCCGAACCAGAACCCGGCGATCGCCAGAACCGCCAGGAGGACCGCCGCCAGATAAGTCTTTTTTCCTTCCAGAACCTTCACGCCGCCTCCAAACCCCAATTCGCCTAAGCCAACCCGTCCCGAGTAGCCGAATTTCGCGTTTACAGCCCCTGTGAAACCTCCACAGCCGATATAGCCGTACTCCTGAGCCCTGCTTTGGCTCCTGGGGCAACGTGGCGCGTTTCTACGCCACGTAACCAACTAACTACTTGCCCTGCTTCACTTACCGTGCTATCGCCTGCCGCTTTTCATTCCCGCCGAAAGGCTGGTTGACCGATCGGCGGGATGGCCCTGGCAATCTCCGCGTTCCTTTCACAGAGTGCCCGCTACTTTGGGCAAGCCAGTTAAGTTCGCAAGGTGGCGATGAAGTTCTCTGCCGCCGCCCTGGTCTCTGCGCCCTTGGTTCCGGCAAAATCCAGGAGCTGCTCATCCGTCATGCCGGATGCCTGTTTCAGTTCGGCCAACAGCTTTGTCAGCGCGACCAGCGATTCGAGTGTGACTGCAACCAGTTGTGGGTTCATTTCGCTCCTGTCAGCGTGGACACAATCCCCAGTGAACTGCGCACCGCCGCGATGTATGCGGCAAGTTTTGCCCTGGACGCGGGATTCTTAACTCTGAGTACGCCCTCGTTGTTCAGCGCATCCACAGAGCGCGTCATCTCGGCGAGCCAATTGACGACCACCTGCCGGTTGCTAGTGTCGAGCGTCGAAAACGATCGCAGCTGCTCAACGTACTGGTCGTTAACGCGCGTCAGGTCGGAGATGCCGAGAACGAGCACAATCGCCTCTTGCTTGTCGATCGCTCCCGCGTGGTAAAGCGCTTCCGCTTCCGCCTCCAGGGCGGACAGTCCGGATGCAACCCCTGCGGCTGCCTGCGCTGCCCTGTGTTTGTCCGCGTCATCGCACGCGACCGTTGAAAGCGCAGCTGCCATACACAACACGATCAACAGCGGAGCTACTGCGCGGCGGTATAGATGTTTCGTCATGCCGTGGCCGCCTCCCCGGCGGCGTCGAAACTCGTGAGGTTGTACTGGTGGATAAGGGCCGTGAGTTTTTGCGGATACTTCGGGTCGGTTGCGTAACCGCACAGCTTGAGCTGCAGCGCGAACGCCAGGGGATCGTTCTTGACGGCCATCGCCGGTTGATAGCGATCCGCGCACGACAGCAGCCGTGCGTGTCCGTCGAAAGACTCTTGCATGGAGCGAAACTTGCGAAATTTTGCGCGCTCGCGACCGGCAACGCCAGCGACATATTCCGTGGTGTCGAACTCGCAGTACTCCTCGCCCGCGCGAGCCTTAATCCCGAAATAGTTGTTGCCTTCGCGTGCGAGTTCGGACTGCCCCCACGAAGATTCCAGAATTGCCTGGGCGACGGTGATCGAGGCCGGAACGCCGTATTCCTTCTGGGTCGCGCGTGCCGCAGCACCGAACTTTGTAACTAAGTCGAGTTTTTCTTTTCGGGTCATCTGCGCTCTTTGTCCAACGGGTGCAGAGTACGGCGACGGGCGGCAATGTCGTGGCGAGTTTGGTTAGTTTGGTGAGTTTTCTTTGAGGTAATAAAAACGGCGCCTCTATGGACGCCGGGGGTTCGATCTGCGATCACGTCTTAGGACCAAAAATAATTTCTGAAAGTTGCGAACATTGGAATCACACACCCTCCCGATCCAACGGCCGCGCTGTCGGCCCAGAACGATTGCGATTGGTGGTCTTCTTAGGCCGCGCAGTCTTGGCCTTGCGAGGCTCATTCCAGCACGCGCAATCAGGCCCACAAGCGTGGTCCAACGGAGGAATCTCTGGCACATCGATCATGGCGTAGTACCAGCGAGTGCGGCCGACCATGATGGTGCCTGTTTCGACGCGTCTCACTGATAGAGCACCACGTACGGAAGCACGCCAGTACCTGTCCAGGCATCAGCCGGCGGACTGAACGACGCAGCTGGAGTGGCGGAGGCGTTGACCAACCCGCTGCCGAAACTCCACTTTGTTGAGTTAGTCGCCGCAATTGCGGCGGTAGACGAAGCGGACGAGAGCGCAAACCGATATTTGCCAGCGGGTAGCGTGGTCAGGCCTTCCGAAAAACTGATCTCTACGTTTCCTGTCGCCGGGAGAGTTTGTGCCGCAGTCGTCAGTACCCGCACTCCTGCACTGTTGTAGATCGCAAATCGATAGGTCCCGGTCGCATCGATCGTTGTCACGTACACCGCGACTTTGCTCACTGCGATACTTACGGGCAGGTTTATGCCGTACCAGCGCGTCTGATTTGAGGTGAATCCAAGGGTGCCTACGCGATCTCCCCACTCATACGCGGTAAGCGGCGTCGTGCCTCCGCCGGATGGAGTGTCACACGCGCCATCGCTCTTGAGATATCCGGCGCACGCCCCGCTGCCAAAGATGGCAACAACATCCGCCGCTACAGCAGCCGCCGTAGTGTTTGCTGCGGTGCGCTTTACGATCCCGTTCGCCGCTGGGTCTGCCAGCGATCCCACATCAGACGCTACTAGGGCGATGTTTCCGCTTAGAGGCTTGCCGGCTACCGTCGTCGTTTTCGTCACCAGCCCGGAGAGGTCCTGGTCGCCAGTGTTGGAACCGCTCAACGTCGTGATGCCGAGCTTCGTCTTGATGGTCGCAATTGTTTCGTCGCCCGTGTTCGAGCCGCTGGTATTGGTGAGCACGGTGCGCTGAGCATCCGAGACGTAGCGTTTGTCGAGCCAGTCAGCGATGTCCGCCGTGGTAGCGTCCGCGCCTGCCGTGACGATGCCTTGCGCGTTGTACGTGATCTTTGTTTTTGCCGCTCCAATGATTGACGCTTTGTCGGCCTTAGTGGCGAGCGCCGTTTGTGTGGCTGTCGAGATGGGCTTCGCCGCGTCGGAAGTGTTATCGACGTTGCCCAGGCCGACTTGCGCCTTCGTCACCGAGTGCGGATTGCTGAACGATGCAACGTGCGCCTGAATGTTGGCGTTCGCTGGCTCGTAGCTGCCGGCCGCCTGATACTCGCTCGCCGCGTGCGATGCGATTGTTCCGAGCGGCGGCTTGTTGAGCAGAGTGTTCCAATCGGCCACACTCCCTGTCGCCGCCTGAACGCAGGTCTCGGTGCCATCGAAATTAATTGTCTGGATAAAGTACGAAGCGCCCAGCAGCGAGCAATCCGTCGCGCGCACTCCGCCGAGCGCGTCGGCCGAGGCCGGCGGCAACGTGTATGGCGCTGGGATCGTCGGCTTGTTGCTTAGATCGTTGTAGCTGCCCGAAGTCGCTACTGTGGCCAGCGCGGGAAGATCAATGATGTCCGCCTTGAGGTGTACGTGCATGGCCGGAACGAACGTTGCCGGTTTGTTCAGCACATTTTCCCACTCGACAGAACTGGACAGGGCGGTTACGCCCAGCAGCGTTGCTCCCCGGAAGTCCTGCACGCCGCTGAAGACGTTGTCGCCGTTGCGGCGCGCGTAGTTCGCGGCCGGCGAGGGTGGAGTCGTTGCCAGTGACGGATAGGTTGCGAGATCTGCGGTCGCCGTGTTGAAGATGTAGCTCTTCTTCCAGGCGGTGCGGCCGTTGCTGACGATGGAGATCTCGTACGTGCTCACGTACGCGCCGTCGCAGTCGATCTCGGTATCGTTGCGATAGAGCGTAATTGTGAAGTTGCCGGCCGCGTCCGGCTCAACCTGATTGTCGTGCGTGGTGTCGAGCAGTACGCCAAGCGCCTTCGGCCCGGCTGTACAGTTTTCGAGCTTTGCCCGGACGTAGGCTCGCGACGCAACCGGCTTCGTGAGCAGCGACTTGATGTTGCCGGTCACCACGACATCGGCGCGCGCTGGGATTACCAGGGCGATCGGCCACAGTAAGAGGATCAGTATGCCTACTGCGAATAGCAGTTTCTTGCGCAGCGACCACGGGGCAGCATCACGAGTGTTCATGGCCCGCAGTAATACCGCGACGGCCGGTGAATTCGTGCTCAATTTGGTTAATTTAGTTAGTTTTGCCAGTTCGGAGACTCCATTGCGAATGTGCTTGTTTGCGCATATTCCGAGTGCTACGGTTCTACTCCTCTCCCCCTGCTAGATGTAGTGACTCCAATCCACAAGAGGTGTGAATGGCTGTCTACAGTAAGAAACTAAAAGCAGGTTTTTATAAGCTCAGTCTTCCTGATAAAAAGAATTTTCCGGATCTAGCTGCAGAACTGCATCGCCGCGGCTTCAGGGCATCCACCACTGTCGCTCTAGAGGAAGGACAGTACGCGCGTCTTGAGCGTTATGGGACCTGGGCTGAATCCGACTGCATCGAAGGGGAGATGGCGCGGCTAAGGATGGAGATAGTGCCTGAAAAAGGTGCAATCGATCGGCCCCTCGAAGTGTTGGAGCTCAGAGTGGACGAAGGCACTGGAGAGCGCGGAGCGTTTCTGTACCACCTTCCGACCAAAACGCTGGTGCTGGAAGAAAATCGTCTCTCTATCGGTGCCACCGCGTTTGCGAAGTTCTTTGCGCAAATGTTCGATTTATCAGCTTTCAATCTCGACCCGCTTCCTGAACCGGATGTTGTGAGTCGTGTATTTTCTGCAAAGCGCGTAAAAAGAGTTGAGGTGAAACTTGCCGGGCCAATAACCGGCAGTATCAACGTATCCAATGATGCAGCAGTAATCAGCGCACTTAAAAGCCGCAAACACTTGGTCGCGCCTGTGGCAACCTTCGTTTTTGGAACAGAAGGCAGAAAAGAGATGCTTCCGCGAGACGCCGCACTTGGCTTTATTCGCGAATGGTGGCGGTTACGTCGAAATGGGAGTGTTCCGGTGGACAAAATTGCTGTCACCGGATTTGATGACGAAGAGAAGACAAGCTTTTATCTTAATCTCATCGAGAACAGACTTCGCGATGAGGAAAAGGTCAACGCTGGTGTGGACCGGACGATTAGCTCCGAAGAAAGAAGGGGAGCACTGAGGCGAATATGGGCGCGTCAAAAAGATAAAGTGTTTAAACTGGCGAAGCATTTGCCGGAGGACTAATGAAGCGGATCGTTGAAGAGCACTACCCTATTGGAGCAGGGCTTCCGCTTGGGTTAGCGACGGGATATCTTGGTTGTCGATTTTTGGGTCTAACGACAGCGGAGGCGAAGGACATTTTTGCTTCCATGCTGAACGTCAGCGCAATCGTGGCCGGATTTCTCGGAACTGCAATTTCTATTCTGCTAGCTTTCAAAGACAAGCCCGTACTGATGGATTTGCGAGAGCTCGGTATTCATCAGAACGTTTTTGACTATCTTCTCTTTGCCGTCCGGTGGTCCTTTGCACTTGCAGTGATCAGTACCTGCAGTATCGTTCTTTTTTCGCGGCTTCAATCCCTCGGACAAGCAGTCCTATTGGCTGTGTGGTGTTGCGCATTGTGGGTAAGTGTTCTGGGGTTCGTGCGAGTAATCTTGATATTCGAGGAAATCGTCAGGCAGGACTGATCGGTGGTCTTCTGCGACCGACGCCTGCGATTCGTCGCAGGCTTTTTGTTGGTTCGGCGTTATTGTCAATTCGGACCGAGCGCTGCCGATTCAATTACTTGCTTCGCGCTCCGCAGCTCCCTCCGATTCACAAACGACACCCGCGCAAAATGAGCTCATTGCTCAGCGCAGCCTCTAAGTCGCTGTGCTCGTATCCTGCGTCCCTGATTGCAGCCTGTGCATCCACCACTCTGCGGCTCAGCTCGTGGCGGTCGCCCGTCGAGCAGGCGTCCGCGGCGGCGGCAATCGCCTTACGCGCTCGCTTCTCCGCTGATCCTGGCAGGCTTGGCAGTTGATTCGGCTCAACAACTAGCAACAAAGTCAGCGCGGCGGCAGAGATCAGCACGATGTAGAAGATCGCGTTGATCTTCTTTATGTCTCTCATCAAGCGCTCCTTACTTCGGCCTTCCAATCCAGAACAAAACGCGGCCTATGATTCGCCACCCCGGCTCGCGGCTCAGCAGTACCGGCGGGAAGCGAGGACTCGTGTGTTGCGCAATCAGCATGTCGTCAGCCCCAACCTTTCGCAGCCACTTGACGGTGACTCCGCCGTCAGGGTCGCGCGCAGCTACCATCTCGTTATAGAGATGCGAGTGGTCCTGCTCATGCGTATCGACACAGACGACGAATCCGTCTTCAAGGATAGGAGTCATCGACTCGCCGGCAATACGCAAACAAATGGTGCTCTCTGGATGGGGGATCGAGCGACGTCGGAATACGAGCACGTCCTCCACTGCCGCGGAGTCGATCAGGCGAGGCGATCCGGCCGCTGCCGCATCCTTTAGCAGTGCAACAGCAACCAGATCAGGTTGAGTCTTCAGCTTAGTCCCGGTCGATTCCCTGGTTGCGCCTCGCGCCGGAATGACCTCTAGCTTCACGGTGCTAGAGGTGCTCACCATCCTGCCTTGGGCGTCGGGCAAAACCTTGAGTATGTCTCCGATCGTTAAGCCTGCACGCTGCCAGAAGTACCAGCAGTCGGGGTCTCCCGCCATTTTGCCTATCGCCAGATAGATATCTGCGGCCGGCTCGTTCTGTCCACGCTCCCAGCGAGATACCGCCATAGAGGAGACGCCGAGCTGAGCGGCGAACAGCGTTCCGCTCAATCCGAGGCGTGTTCGCAGTGCGTTGATTTTGCAGGCCCACTCGGGCATCGACACTCTTCTCGCACCAGTCTGCATTTTGGTATTGACATTACGTAACGCCAGAGTTATAACGCTATCGTTATGACACGTAACGCCGTATCCCGAAACGATAGCACGCTGCATAGCAAGTTTTCTCGCGCGTTGAAGTATCAGCGGATCTTCGCGCGCGTCGCAGGACGGCTGGGTGTCTCCCGATCGCACGTTTACCAGGTTGCAACCGGGACTCGCCGTAGCAAGAGAGTCGAAAGCGCACTGTTGCGCGAGATCGAAAGAGTCGAGAACGAGAACGCTGCGTAGTGCCGACATGGTGTGCGAAGTGTGCAGTAGCCGGGCAAGTGAAACCAATGTCTAAGTTGCACGAAAATTCGGACATCCAGCCTCCACTGTTTGGAGCCTCCTCTGATTTCCCAGGCGCATTGGATAACGACGCGCTCGTTCGATCCGTGCTGACGGACACCATCAAGCAATCCGCAAAGTCACGCGACCAGATCTGCGAAGAGATGTCGCGCCTGATCGGACGAGAGATCACGGTGCCGATGGTCGATGCGTTTACAGCCGACTCCAAGAGAAACCACAGGTTCCCAGCAGCGTGGCTTCACGCCTTTTGTGTGGTCACTGGGGATTGGCGGCTCCTTCAGTGCCTGGTCGAGCGCGCGGGATTCCGCATGGTCGACTCGGCAGGAGCGAAGCTGCTGGAACTCGGCCGTCGTGTTGTGGAGCAGGAGATCCAGCAGCGCAAGACCACCGCGCTGTTGGATCAAGTTGTCACCGAGAGGCAAAGTCTATGACCGGCGAGGTTTGGCTCACACTCGACGAAGTAATCGAAGCTACACGATGGACGCGCCGGCACGTTCTTCGACTTGATGCCGAGGGCCTTCTCAGGTCGCGCGAAGTCGAGACGTACTCGGGGCCAGGTCGCCGGCCGCGCAAGTACGCAGCTTCGTCGCTTCCCGCTGAGGCGCAGTTCCGCTGGGCACAGAGGAGCCTCCAGGCACCGAGCAACGAGACGGCCCTGGCATTGCGCCCAGCTACAGATCTGCAGCCAGTACTGTTTGCAGCTGAGAGTGTCGATCGGGACCCTCTCACAGAAGAACAGCGAGCCGAGGCAATGGAGCGCTACGCGGCAATCGCGCTGCTCGTGGATTGGCGCAGCGGCAAACGAACAGCTGTTTATTTCCCCGGCGGCCGCCGCGTAACCAACTCGAACGAACTGGCCGACTGGCTCGGCCAGCAGCACGGACTCAGCGCGAGCGGAATCTGGAAGCGCTATCTCAAATACAAAAATGAAGGGTTGAAGGGCCTTGCGCACACGCGCAGCGACTATGGCAAGTCTCGTGTCTGGACTAAGTACCCAAAGGCAAAGAAGTTCCTGTTCGGCAAATTCAACGAAGGGCTTTCCGTCGCGCACGCGTACGACGAGCTGAGCCGTGAGTGGTCCGGGCTCTACAACCACGGCTCTGTGCCGCCTAGCTACTCAACGGTGCTCGCGCTGTACAAGTCGATTCCTCCGGTTGCGCGCGACATCGGCCGCCTAAAGCAAGAGAAGCACGATGCGAAATATGCGCCGTTCATCATCACCGATATTGCCAAGCTTCGCCCGAATCAGATGTGGGTTAGCGATCACCGCATTCGCGACATCTGGATGCAGGACGACGTGTTTGCCTGCGACCTGCAGCCGATGCGTATCTGGGAAACCACGATCGAGGACATGCGCTCACGGGTGATTAGAAGCGTGTTCTGCAAGACGCCCAGTTGGCGCTCGATCGCTTCATGCCTACGGGTGATGATCGAAGAGTTCGGACTCCCCGAATTGTTTTACTGCGATAACGGCAAGGACTATCGCAAGGTGGGCGCCGGCGCGGACCGCATCCCGTTCCCTATTCCCGAGGACCTGGATGACGAGGGCCGTGTGTTGGCCTCGGTCGAAACACAGGGATTACTGTCGCGCCTCGGGATTGCCGTCAAGTACTGCATTCCGAGACATCCACAAAGCAAACAGATCGAGGCCTACAACGCCTATCAGTCGAAACGCCTGGACCTCATGTTCGGCGTTGCTTACGCCGGCAACCGTCCTGATAGGCGTCCCGACGCGTGCAACCTCGCCCTGAAACAGCACAAAGAATTCCTCCAGGGCAAGCGCGAATCGTCGCCGCTGCCGCTGGCCTCGTACGTGATTGCGATGTCGAACTACTGGACCGACGAGTTCAACGCCACGTACGTCCACCACCGCGGGCGCGGGATGAACAATCGTGCGCCGCTCGAAGTGTTCAACGAGCTACTGCCGCGCGAGCAGCGCCGCGAAGTGAACGTGCAAGAGATAGAGGAACTGTTCTGGGATCGCCAGAAGCGCATCGTCGCGAACGCAGCCGTGCAGCTCTTCAATGCGAGCTGGGTTGGTGTGACCGCCGCCGACAGTGCTCAGCTCTATCTCGCGAACGGAACCGAAGTGGAGATCGCGTGCGACCCATTGAACAAAGGTGAGGCGCTCGTGATCAAGGACCGCCGCCCGATCGCTCGCATCCAGGCGCAGCAATTGGTAGAACGCGGACCGGCAGCCGGCCCCGCCATCGCGGACATGATCCGCCTGCGCTCGAAGCTGCGCGCCGGCGTGAAGCAAACCATGCGCGTGCTGACCGCCGGCGTACCCACGGCCCTCGAACAAATGCGAGAGCGAGCGGGACTTGAAAAGCCGCAACAGCCACCGCGCCCGCCGATTCCCGAAAAGATCAAGGCGTACGCGCAATCACGCGCGGCGGTCGCCAGCACTTTCGAACCGGCGCAACCAGAAGATCTCGCTGACGAAGTTTACAAGCTATGCCAGGAGGGTTAGCAACATGGCCTTATCAGCAATCGAGAAAGCGAAACTGAACGCCGCCGCAGTTCCAGGAGACGACCAGGTCCGCGACCGCGTTCGGCTCCTAATGGGGATTGCGGGACTTGGATACCAGGAGGTCGCTCAGGAGATCGGGTACGCGCTGTCATCACTGGCTCTGTTCATGAATGGCAAGTACGACGAGAACCATCCGTCGCAGGGCAATACGTTGCGGATCAGGGCCGTACTGCACGAGTTTTGCGAAAAGAATTGGGTTGATCCGCTTGAGCGCGAAACTGGAACGCTGTATCCAGTCGGGCAGTTCCAGGCCGTGCGTAGAGCCTTCCGCAACGCGCAGGCACAAGGCTGGGCGTATTGCGTCGACGCCGCTCCTGGTATCGGTAAGACCTTCATGCTGCGCCGCCTGGTGGCCGAGTCGATGGCCGAGGAAGCCAGCAAAAACGGCGCAGGCAAGCGCGCCTTCTTTGTGCGCGTGCCTGCCTCGCCGACGCCGTGGCAGCTGATGATCACGATTGCCAACGTCGTCGGCATACCCACAAAGGGATTTACTAGCCAGATCGTCCGCAAGATCTCCTTCAGCCTGCGCAAGCGTCGCGCAGTACTTGTGCTCGACGAAGCGCAACGACTGACCAACGCTTGCCTAGAAGCATTGCGCGATTTGCTCGATGAGCCGCCGTACATCGGCCTCGTCTTTGCCGGATCTCACGAGGTGCAGCAGCGCTTCAACGATCTTCGCCTGGAACAGCTGAGATCCCGCCTGCAGAAAACGATTGTGCTTAGCGGCATCACCGAACCAGACGCGCGCAGCATGATCTCCGGTGAACTAGGCGCCATCCCTGAGAAAGCAGTTCAGGCTCTCATCGCGGGCTCTTACGTCGAGGATTACCGCCAGCTCGGTAGCGATCGCCGCCCGGTGAAGTACATCTCCACCCGCATTCTGATGAACTCCATCCGTCGTTTCCAAATGAAGAAACTCGGTAGCGAGGAGGCCGAATGAACGCGAAAAATGAGCAGGCCGTGCAGCACGATCCCACGCTTGTCGCGATCGCACTGAAGGATCTCAGCTCGGCACATTGCTTCTGCGGCCGGCGCAAACGCGACCAGCAATCGTTTTGCAGAGATTGCACTTCCCTGCTTCCGTTGGAACTTCGGGCCGAACTCGGTAACTCCATAAAGAGCGGATACGCCGAAGCCTACGAGGCTGCGAAAACGTACCTCTGCGACCAGCCAATCGAAAGATTGCGCGGGCTGCGGGCAGGCGCCGCATGAACGCGCTTCGCAGGTGGCTCCGTTCGCACTCGCAATTGCACGGCATGGCAGCGGACGATTTCGCGTGCATGTGGATCCTCATCCTTGCCGCTGCGGTGTTCGGCACACACATCGCGATCGCCTTTGCGCTCGGCCGCTTTTCGGCGGTGGCACGGTGAGAGCGCCAGAGGTCTACACCTGCGACGTGTGCGGCGTGCAAAAGCGCGAGACCAACGACTGGCTTAGCGTATCCGCCTTGCCTGTGGCAGAGACCAACGGATCCCGCCTGATCGTTTCGACCTGGGATCCGCTCGAAGTTGCGCGTGGTGACGTTGCTCATATCTGCGGTGAGAACTGCCTGCTCGTCCTGGTCGGATGGTGGGCGCAAACAAGAACGTTGAAGCCGCCAAGCGTGCGATCGGAGTCGGCGCGTGCGTAAGGCATCTGGCACCTGGAGAGACAAAGCAATGAGCATCACCAACTGTCCTCATAGCAGCGATGAGCGTCACGGCTCGGAAACCTTACAGAACCTGCTCCTGGACCACATGCGCGATTGCCAGCTCCACACTGCGCGTCGGAACACTCCGCGCCACGTCGTGGTCTGTATGGAATGCGGGGTGTTGGCCTGCACACATTGCGGCTCCGAAACAACGCTTCGTATTCCACAAGTCGCGGACGGCGCCTGGGCTTGCAAAGTGATTGAGCGGAGCGATGCCTTTACTGACGATCACCGCGCGTGTCTCGCGCCTGGTCTCGCAATGCGCGATCCACTCAGCACGCGCAGGTCCGCACGGAAAGGACGCAGAGCATGACGACTCTCAACCTCGTCCTCCCGATCTTTGTACTGGCATTTGTCGCGGCGATCGCCTGGACGCTCGGATGCGCGCTGATGATCACCGTCAGCAAGCACCTCGAAATGCGTCTGCTCGCACGCCGGTTGCGCGTGAATGCCGAACGCACGTTGCGTGAATTGAAAACCGCAGAAGCGCAGCAGGCGAAGGAGAAAGCTGCGCCACAGGCCGTGCCGCAATCAGCACGGCGCTGGTACCACATGAGCGGCGAAGGAGGGCAAGCGTGATCGCCTCCAACCCCGCCCTCTACTTTGCCGCGCACGGCGTGATGCTCGTCACTGAGCAGGCTGGACGCTGCGCTGCGTGCGGCACTGCACACAACGTCTTTGTCAATACGCTCGGCGTCACTCGCTGCCTGGGATGTTCGTCCGTTGCGGCGACCGCGATGCGAGAGCTTGCGAGGTAGGCATGCAGGAGAGCGTGGATTACGGCTGTGACCGCAAGCAGGTCTACCCGCTGCACAAAGCTCGCAAGATCGCGCAGAAGATGCGACGCGATACCGAGGAGACGATCGAGTACTACCACTGCAATCGGCACCACGGCTGGCACATTGCCAACGTTTTCAAAGTGAAAAAGTGAAAGGGGCAACACGATGAAAGCAGTTTCACCAGTTGTCATCGGATTAGAACGACACGAATCATTCAAGGGCGGCCCGCGCGCTGGTCAGCCTCAATACCTGGAACTGCCCTGTCTTCTCACGAAGGATGGCGGTGTAGTCAGCCGGTGGCAGCCGACACCCGAAGAGCGAAAGTGGATAGCTGACGGTTGCGATGTCTTCCTGACGATCTACTGTGGGCTCGAGGCATACCCGCCGACAAGCGTCCAGGTAATGCACCCCACCGTCGCATGGGGCAACACCGCCGTAGAGAAAGCCGAGGGCGCGATGAAGCACTTCAATGTGATTCCTCTTGCCGAGATGCCCGAGGCAGCCGGCATGCTGCGCAACCCGGAGCCGCCGCGCTCGCGTGACAAGGACGACATTCCTGCGCAGCCTGCGAGGTTCAACGGCTAACTCACCATGGAGCAGAACAGTTTCCAATTCGCTACGGATCCCTCGGCGGCGATCGACAAGCTGGTTGATGACGTCCTCTGCGGACGCGTGACCCCAGGATGGCCGCTGCCGGACCCCGCGCGCGAGTTGCTGCGCCTGCTCCGACATCATCGCGGCGTGCGCTACGCCAAGCCGCTGGCCGCCATCGCCGAGAAGCTCGGGATGCAGGCCCGCGAAGTGAAGTCAACGGTGAAGTCGCTGATTGAGGACTTTGGGATCCCAATCGGCGCGAGCCGCCAGGAGCCTTACGGATATTTCCTCTGCGTGACGCCGGAAGACTACGACGCTGCCGAACGACCGCTGATCAACGAAATGCTCTCGATCGCAACGCGCCTGCGCGCCCTCGGCGGCGAACACCGTCTCAACGAAGTCATGGGCCAACTAAAACTCGAACTCGAAAAGAAGGCTGGATAAATGGCAAAGAAGATCGTAGTCGCTAAATGGATGGAACTTGACCAGACGTTCTTCAACAACGCCAAGGAGCGCCACGAGTCAGACCAGTGGGAGTACTACCTATTCGTGACTGACTGCGAGGAAAGGCAATTGAAGGGAGGAAAAACGTACGTCAGCCGCGTTCGGCGCATGCATACCCTGAGTGGAGCGACGAAAGACGATGTTGATGATGCGCTTGTCGCGTTTGTGGAGACTCCGGGCGTTCGACTGCTGGAGTCCCAACCGAACCTGATACATGTAGCCGCGGAAGTCGAGGAGATCGCGTGAAGCTCTCCGAGATAAAGGTTCCCGAGATTCAGGTCGTCAATCTGGTTTCATGCCCGTCCTGCAACGCCAGTATCGGGGAGAAGTGCCAAACGCTCAGCCACAGCACGGAGCGCTGCGCACACGAGGTTCGCGTCCGCGCAGCCCAGCGGATTCTTAAGGCCGGCTACGACGCCGCCCGGATCGCCGAGCAGAGAGCGAGGCTCCAATGAGCCGCAGCCGGCGTACTCGGAAGTCCCGCGAAGAACGCGAGTGGTCCAGGCGGATGAACACGTTGAAGAAGGCGTCGGCCGCATTGCGGGGCGCACGCACGAATCGCGTGAGCCTCAACACGGACGAGGTTGTGACCGTTGTCCTCGCGCTGCATCAGGCGTCTCTGAGGAGTTACCTCGAACGCGAGGAAGCGTGCCGCCTTGCGCAGCGCATTTACGGGAACAAGGATTCGGAGTGGTTGAAGTCGCTCCAACGCCCGCGCCCATCCCCGTGCCCGATGGTGAGGTGATCGCATGAAACTCATTCGCTTCGCTCTCTTCTTCGTATCCTGCGCGGCGCTTATGCAGCACTCGCGCGAGCGCCGTCGCACTGACCTGGTCAAACGTCTTCGCGAGGCTGGCCTGTGAGCGACAACCTGAAAGAGCTTGCGCGCCGAACGATGGACCGCCAGTGCGGCGAGGGCGATCACAACACACGCTTCGAAACCGTCTCCGAGGCGGAGTGGAAACGCGCGTCACAGCGCCGTCACGCTGACGTTGTGGAAGCTCTCGAACATCTGCTCGATCGCGCTCCGGGAGCGACTGTCAAGATCCCGGTTGCCGACGCCGACTACAAAGCAAAACTGAAGATCGTCCTCGAGTATGCCCGCCGGCGCGCTCTGCCAATTCGGACGGCGCGGAAGGACGGCTACATCTACATCCGCTCAGTCGGAAGCAAGGCAGAGAAGGGGTCATGAACACGAAGGTCCTGCAACTCGCCTTTATCCTCGCAGCGTTCGTGCTGTACGCGGCTGCGGTCTTCCTTTCCAAGAGAAGGCGTCGTACGGCCGTCACTGCAAGCGTATGGCATCTGTGCCCCTACTGCCAGGAGCCGCAGCCGGGAGCGCGTATCAAGCTCTGCGACGCGTGCGACTACGTCTTGAATCTCGACGGCTCCTCGCGCGCGCGGCTGCTGATGCGCTTCGAGCGGCAGTTCGCGCAAGGACCCAGCAGAGGCAACCGATGAAGCGGCCAGCGTGCACGATCTGCAAGTCCACGGCGGAACACTGGCATGACGACATAGGTTACTGCCCGTGGTGCGGCGCGCTGTGCGGCCCCGCCGGATGCCAGGTCTGCAGCACAGCGCGGCAGCAGGAAATGACTGAGATGTACCCGGCGACGCCGTCAGTGCCCGAACGTCGCGTTCCATAACACGCACACACACCGGGCGAAGATCCGGGAGAGGGACTGCAAGGCATGGATTTGGAGGCGAGAGTTTGCCAATGCGGATGCGGACAACATTTACTGACGAGCACTGGGCTTCCCGACTTCACATCGCGGCGCTTCTTCGCGAAGGCGTGCAGGGATCGCGACAAGGTGCGCAAGATGCGTGTCGATCGTTACCTGGCGAAGCGGCGCGCCGAAGCGAGGGAACGCTCCGAGGCCGCCGCCAGGTTGCGGGCCGCGCGCTCCAACAAGAAGGCGTGCTGGGCAACGCTCGACGGCGTCCCGATCGGCATCACGCAGGCAAGCACCATCGAGGCGCTGGCAAAACTCTATCCGGACATCGCAACCAGGTTGGGAGAGCTGCCGCTCGGCATCCTGAGCGGAACGCAGAAAGGAAAACACGATGAGCATGAAACCGCTGGCCGAGCTTCTGCACAAGGGCGCGCGCATGAGCAATCTGCTGTACAACATCGCTCAGCTAAAAGACCTGCCGCAGCAGCTGCGCGATGACGCGAGGCGGCTGCAACTTGAGTGGGACGCGGCAAAGACTACGTGGCTCAACGATAAGCAGGCGAAGCGCACGACGGCGTGCAGGAAGAAGGCGTGATGATCGAAGCGTATCCGCTGTACTGGCCCGAAGGCTGGAAGCGCACCCAGGGCGGAAAGCAGAACTACTCGAAGTTCAAAACAGGATTCGGCGCCGCGCGTGAGTTCCTGTTCGGCGAGATCCGGCGCATGGATGGAAACAATCAAATCCTTTCGACAAACGTGCCGCTACGCAACGATGGCATGCCCCGCGCCAACATGCCGGAACCGCGCGATCGCGGAGTCGCCGTTTACTTCACCTACCAGAAGAAGAGCATGGTCTTCGCGTGCGACAAGTACGTCAATGTTCGCGACAACATCTACGCAATCGCAAAGACGATTGAAGCCTTGCGAGGCATCGAGCGTTGGGGAGCGAGCGACATGCTGGAACGGGCATTCCGCGGCTTCACCGCTTTGCCCGAACACGCGGCGACACCGTGGCGCGTAGTGATGAAATTCTCCTCTGCAACGATGGTGACGGAAGCGCTGCTGCATGCGCGATTCCGCGAACTCGCGATGCAACTGCATCCCGACAACTCCGACACCGGCAACTCAGAACAATTCAAGCAGCTGGTGGAAGCCCGTGAAATGGCGAAGAAGGAGCTGGCGCTGTGAACCACGCCCTCGCCATCACGCCAGCGCAGCTTCGCCGCTTGCAGACGTTGTACGCGCAGTACGATCGCCGCACCATTGGCGACGTCGGCGACGAGCGCTCGCGCCGTTTGGAGTGGGCCAGCAGCGCTCTCCGTCGCGCCGTGAGTTCGTTCAGCGACCTCGCGACGGACGAGGCCGCGAAACTGATCGACCTGCTGCAATCGTCGCTCGGCGTAAAGCCCACACGCCGCCGCCGTCGCATTCGCACGCGCGATCGAGCGCAGGCGGCCGGCACCGAAGGTCGTCGCGGAAACACGACCAACACCCTGACGCTCGCGTCGGCCGAAGATCTCGCTCGCATCCAGGACGCTGTGACAAGGCTCGGATGGGACCAGTCGCGCTTAGAAGCCTTTCTGCGCTCTAAGGCGTCGCCGCTCGGCCGTCAGTCGAGCCAGCAGATACGCACAACGCGCGACGCCAACAAAGTGTGGTGGGCGTTGAAGAAGCTCTTGAAGAGGGAAGGATTGTGGAGGAAATCATGAGCGAACAGGAACGGCCGTTAGCATTTCACATACCGGAGCTTGGCGTTTGGATTTGCCCAATTTGCGAGTATTGCGGCGACAGCGAGAAAGAGGTAAATGAGCATGTGTGCAGGCCTCACTTGGGCGAGCAGGCCATCGCAGAGCAGCCGAGCGCGGAGCAGGGAGCGTCGATACCGCCGACCCCAAACATTGTGCAGTCAGCGACCGAGTGTGTTACCGAGCTTGCGGCCATCGGGTTCAAGATCGCGCCAGTTGAATATCGGAACATCGTCGCACGCCATATCGCCGCCCACTCCGCCGCGCTACAGCAAGAGCGGGACTGGTGGAAGGAAAAGGCGGGATGGCCGCTTATCTGTAACGCCTGCGGACAGCGCACGCCGATTGCATTTCACCAGTGTCACACATGCAAGGACAAGCGCGACAACGCCGAGCAGCGCATCACCAACTTGGAAGAAGAGCGGCGGTGGATCTACGTCGCTGAACGGCTTCCGAAGGAGCGTCAAGAGGTTGAGGTATGCCTGGTCGACGACAATCGCGCTGATGGCGGAGAGTGCTATGTCTACGCGGCGATGTGGAGATACGAACCTTCGCACCGGTATTGGAAAGGCGTGATCAACGGACACGGGATCAGAGCGTGGCGCGAGATCGGCCCACTGCCCTCCGCTCCGAGTAACTGATGACCTTTAGGAGGAGAAGATGACAGAACAGCAGCAAAGTAAGTTTGAAGGTTGGGCAGTGGTGGAAATGATGGGCCACCAAACGGAAGTCGGCTACGTCACCACGGAGTACTTCGGAGGCGCTGCAATGTTCCGCGTGGACTCGCCAGATATCCCTGCACGCGAATACGAACTGGAACGTCCACAGTGGGTCAGCATGGAAGACGCTACTCGCCTCGCAGGCAAGGGAACGAAAGTAAAACTGGAAGGCATTCCTGCTCACTCGCGACTGGTCTCTCCAGGTGCGCTGTATGCCATCACACCCTGCACAGAAGAGGCTGCACGCAAGGCGTATGAACGCTCGGTCCGGCGACAACTCATCGTTATCGATTTTAAGGAAGATCGGCGAGCATTGCCCGCCACGCCAGATGAGGGTGACGAGAGTCAGTGCGACTGTCGTGATGATGAGTACTGCGATAGGTGCTTCCCGCCAACGGGCAAAGAAGGTTAGTAGACGCGAAAGGTACTTAAAGTGAGCCAGCACAAGATCATTGGTCGTGTTCGGATCGACGGAGGCGAGCGTTCACGCGCTGCTGCGCGGATGCTCGTCGCCTTCGTAGCCTGTGAGCGTGTCCTGGCAAGTTTTTTCTTCGGGCAGCAACCACTTGAATCCGAATCGGTTGCCATCGAAGTGTGGAAAATCCCATCGGGCGCGGTGATCGTTCCGAGCTACAAACGCGAAATGAATGCTCTATTCGCGTGGCCTGGTGGCAAGCAGCAACTGAAGCGGCAACTCATGGCGGTCATCCCGCCGCACAAAGCATACGTGGAAGTCTTCTGCGGATCGGCGAAGCTGCTGTTTGCGAAGAAGCCTTCGCATTGGGAGATCATCAACGACTTCAACGGCGATCTCATCAACTTCTTCCGCGTTGTCCGTCACCGACCCGCTGAACTTGCAGAGTTAGTCGAGCAAGAGTGGGTCGCAGCATCGCGATTCCGTGAGTTCCGGGACTTAGGCAATGTTCCCGACGAACTCCAGCGTGCGCTGCGGTTCCTCTACACGGCGTGGTATTCGTTCAGTGGCAAGGGTGAGGACTTCGCTTCACCCCGTATTGAGTCGATGCGCAGCGTTCGCCGGCCGGTGCGTCGCAGTCTGGAGGTCGTTCGCGACACATTCGCGCGCTGCTCACGGCGGCTGCAAAACGTGCTGATTGAGAACCGCGATTTTGCGGAGTGCATTCAACGCTATGACTCGGCCGACACGTTCTTCTATTGCGATCCGCCTTACACCGCGTTCTCGCGTATAGCGCGGTACAAGGAGCTTGGAAGCCAGCGGCAGCAGGAACTGTTTGCACTCCTCGCGCGCATCAAAGGCCGCTTTCTGATGAGCTATGACGGGTCGGAGACTGTGCTTCGCCTGGCGCGGCAACATGGATTTCGAGTGCGCCGCGTGAACGTGCGTTACTCTCTCAACGGCGCTCATCCGAAGTCGGCGACTGAAGTGATCATTTCCAATTACAAGCTGCGCACAGACAGGCGCATGGCCTGGCTGAGTACTACCAAAGAAGTCCAGGGCTCACACACACAAATTAAAGGAGCTAGTAATGAAGAGACTGATTGCAGTTAGCCTCGTAGCTAACGTCCTGTTGTTCATCATGCTCGCCTGTGGAGGTGGAAACTCGCAGCCTTCGGGCGATCCCAGTGGTCCGCCGACATCTCCAAATAAGGCGATGCTCTCAACTTCCGTCCTCCCCGGCGGACACATACATGCCGCGCGTACCACAGTCGCTTTCAACTGGTCATTGATACAGCCGGCGTTCGCGCAGACTTCAACGATCTCGCTCTCACAGAGTTGGAACGGCGCGTGCAATCTCTCGCCCACCGGTGTAAGCGCGACCATCTCCGGCCTTGTCTATCGGCTTGGTCAGGACGGATCCCAGAACTGCACCAACCAGTGGTTCAACGACACGGATGGTTCCAGCGCCGCCGCGAACGCGCAGACCGGACAGCTCGTCGTTGGAAACGGCACCATGAGCAACCTCGTCGTCTGGACTTCGCCAGGAACACAAATCGTCAGCGGAACATCCGTGCATCTCTGGGTGCTGCGTTCGGGCTCCGCAATCGACACGCATATCTCATGCACGCTGCCGGCAGGCACGGGATACACCAAATGCTCTTCCGCTGTGCAGTTCCAGGCGATGGATGGCGACTACGCAGTCGCGACGTTCACGCTGCCGCAGACAGATAAGTTTGTGGGGCTCAACGTGGTCTTCACGAAGCAGTAGGCATCTCGGGGCCGCCTGTGCGCGGCCCCGAAATTAACCCCAGAGGCGGGCGAAGATCGTGAAGATGCGGGGAGTAAAAGCGAGGAGCAAGTTCATCCCAGCGGCCGAGGCCGCCAGCATCATCGGGTGCTCAGTGCAGACCGTATATCGGCTCATTGATGCCGGCGAGTTGGAAGAGTTTCGATTCACCGATCGCGGCTGGCGGAAGGTTGCGGCTGCGAGCGTTCAGGAATATATGCGCGCGCGCCTACACAGCCGCGCTAAGGGGCCCAAGAGGAAGAAAACGATGGCGAGGTCAAGCCGATGACTGCGACTAAACAGCTACCCCTAAACTTCGGCAATAAGTACGTCTCTGTCTCCTGGGCGGCGCGCGCGATCGGCGTGTCTGTACAGACTGTGTACCGCCTGATTGAGGAGGGTAAACTGGTGTCTCGTCGGCTGAATGATCGTGGCTGGCACCATGTCTCCTACGACTCGGTGGTGAAGCTCCTGCAGGCCTTCGAACAAGGCGATGGCACCCTGTGAATAATCTCTGGAAAAGGCACAGATCAGCCGCGCCGGAGGATGTCACATTCAACTTTCTTAGTCAGGGGCGCAAAAGAAGCTATGTCACATTTGTAAGTTGTTACAGCTCAACATTATCCGTAATCACAACGGATTTTTTGTACGATGTCACATCTGTTTGCGGAAATCATCGCCAGCCGCTATCAAGAATCAACAACTTACGCGACACCGCGCGACCGCCACTACCCTGCAATGTTGCACCACTTGCGCGTAACAACGTGCCGTCCGCCGCGCTGTGACCCGCATAAACATTGGGCGTCAACCCGCGATATCCCCCGACATCCCGCCACCTCCCGTACTACCCTCTAATCTTAATAACCCCAATCGGATGCGCGGGAAGAGAGCACACACGGACTGCAAGCGCGGTTAGGCTGCCCGCTCTTCGCAGCTTTCACTTCCGTGCTTCTCCGGTCTGCAGCAACTCTTGGACATTCCGATCGAAGCGCCGCTCCAGTTCTTCGAACTGCCCGGTTGAGGGGCCGGCAAAGCCTGCGTGAATGCGCTGCACCCGTCCGTCGCGCCCGATGAAAATCGTCGTTGGGTAGGCACCGAAGCCCACCAGTTGCGGCAACGTCTTTTCAATCTGCCCGGCATCGGTTGTTCCCGCCAACAACAGGGTGAACGGTATGTCGAACTTCTTGCGGTAAACCTCAATCACTCGCGCGTTGCGCGATGCATCCGCCGTGTATTCATAGCTCAAGGCAACAATTTCGAGTCCCTGCTCGTGATAGCGCCGATAGAGTTCCACCAGCAGCGGAGCCTCGTCGTGGCAATTGGGACACCAGGTGCCGAAGATGTCGACGATCACGGCTTTTCCGCGGAAGTCATCCTGCGTGACGCTCTTCCCCGTCCTCGTATCCACTCCGCTGAACACAAACGGCTCTGCGCGGTTCTTCACCTTCGTCATTGTTTCCGCGTCCGGCGGATTGCCTGCCGAAGCAGCACCGGACTTCGCCGATTCTGGTTTCCTTACGCCGGTGAACGGCAACCAGCTCGACGCACTGAAAGCAAGCTGGCCTTTGAATGACCCATCGGACGCCAGCTCGCCCGTGAGCAGAATGGTGTGGATTCCGTCAAACCTGCTCATCACAACCTTTGGCGCAACATTCGCTACCGGCTTGCCGTTCGCCAGCGGAACCGAGACGGTTCCGCTCATCAATCCGTAATCGCCACTCACGGGAGCGATGGTGCCCGTGACCACTGCTTGCAATGTTTTGCCGTCGGAACTGGTGTGCGGTGTTTCTTGCCGGAAAGTCGCAGGCGCAACCCGGTCCGGGTTTCCCTCCTCGTAAGGGAAGGTCACGGCCCATTCGCCGCTAACGGTGGCAGCCGCCCACGGCTGCGTCGAGCCGGTCTCCGAATTGGCGCGTTTAGCGCGGAAACCGTACTTACCGATGCCGGCACGCGTCTGTCGCGCGTATTCGCCCGTAAGTTCGCGTGCTGTGGCGTCGCACCTCGCGGTAATCTGGCCGTCGTACTGTTCCAGCCGCAAAGTGAGAATCGTGCCGTCCCAGGCGACGCTGCTGAACTCCATACGCTCAGGGCCGTTCAAGATACCCGCACGTGCGTTCCCGCCGGCCGGAACTTCGATCGACAGTCCAAATGGTACTTCGAGCGCACCCACACCGTGCTTGGTCATGGGGATGATCCGGGCATCCCAGGTACCGGCCAGTTTTTCAATCGAGACCGCGGGTGCGGGCTGCGATGCCGCGATCTGCGCGTTAGCCGATAAACTCAGAGACAGCAGGAAACAGATCAGAGCGGAAGGAACGAATAAAGCTTTGCGGGTCATTTGCCTTCTTGAATGACACGGGCTGCCAATGGATTCGACACCGATCGAACCGCTCCAGCTTACGCGAGTGGCTGCGACGTGCAACTGCTAAATGTTTGAGGAACGTGCGTCAGGAGCGCGCGTGAGAATCGCCGTGGTTTCGCCTCTGAAAAAAATGCCCCGGCGCATAGCCGGGGCACGATCTTATTCTCCATGACACGTGACGCACTTTGCCAGTTCATAAGCGCACACTAATGCCTATCGAGTGGCGGGAAGTAGAAGTTCGACGTTAGGCGACGTTGCCGGTTCGAAACTGCTGCTCAATGGACTCCATTTGATCTTTGAGCCGCAGCTTGAGTTTCTTTAAACGAATCTCTTCCAACTTTTCATCTTCGGAGAGGTACTTCTTGTGGATGAGGGAATCAAGGCGTTCGGAGTATTGTGCGTGTTCCTGAGCCAGCTGGCGAAATTCATCGCTGCTGGCCAGGAGCTGGTCGCGTACTGGAGTAGCCATCCAGCTAAACCTCCTGAGAAACTAAGGTCAAGCTACCACCGTACTCAAGGGCATTCAACCGTTTTCGCAAGCTGCTTTTCTAAACTTGCACCGAAGCAGCACAGCATCCTCCAAAGGCTTGCTGTAGTACGACTTACGATGTCCGACCTCAACAAAGTTCCACTTGGCGTAAAGCTTGCGCGCGCTCACATTCGACTCTCGAACTTCGAGCGAAACCTCGCTTGCACCTTCGTCTCGCACCCGGTCCAGGAACGCACCTAGCAGTTTCGTTCCAAGCCCTCGCCCACGCACAGCGTCGGCAACGACGATGTTTTCGATCTCCCACTCGCGATCGAAGCAACGCGCCACGATAAAGGCGCAGACATCATGGAAGACGCCCTCTCGCGAACTTTCATGCGCCTCTCTGAAAGGTATTAGGTCGTCGCCGCCACACTCCAGTACCAGCGCGAGGCGGCGCGGTGAAGCTTCCGTGAAGATGCGGGTGTAGTCGCGCTCGGTCCAGTGCGCAGCCGTTGCCGACTGGCGCTCGATGGCCATCATGTTCAGAACATCAGCGAGAGTGGCGGGACGAATCAGCATCCAATGGCTGCGCGTTCGCACTACTTCGGCGCGATACCCAGACCTGGGGCCGAAAAGATTTCCGCGTCCGAGCGGCGAATGTAGTCTGCGTCCAGAACTTCCGGCGCGACGGTCTTCCCTTCCAGATACTTCTGCAACCCAATGCGCGAGACGGAATCCGCCGACGGGCGAGAGACGAGTTCCGCCGGAGAGCCTGAGGCCCGAACAGCTTGCTCGATCTTCGCATCCGAGGTGAACGTGGCTGGCACTGGAACACGGGTGCCCAACCAGGTCAAGAAGTCGCCCATATTCAGCAGCGATTCACTTACGCGCTGCGGTCCCAGCTTCGCGGAAGCTGCCACGCTGAAATCATACTCGCCGGCAAAAACTTCATTGCGTTGCGCATCGAGCGCGGCGATGATTCGCGGGTTCGATGCGTCCGCCAATCGTGCGCCTTCTCTTAGCAGGTAACGACGCGCATTGATCGCGATCGCCTCAAGCACCGTGACGGTTGCGATTGGCTTCTGCAAAACGTCCGCGAGTGCCTTGACGGCAGACAGCCCGACCCGCAGTCCAGTAAAGGAGCCTGGGCCGCTCGCAACCGCAAACAGGTCGATTTCGTGCTTGTCGATGCCTCGCTTGTCGAGTGCTTCTGAGATTTGCGGAATAAGTTGTGCGGAGTAAGTGCCACCCGCGATAGGACGGAATTCCAGCACCTCGAACGACGAAGCGTCGCCCTGTGCAAGCGCGATGCTGCCTTCCCGACCCGAAGTATCGATGCCCAGAATAATCATGTGCTAGACGCCTTGAGGCATATCTTCGCACAATTCCAGCAGAACTCCACCTGCGCTGGAGGGATGGACAAAGATGTAGGAGTGGTTTCCAGCCCCTATCTTGATCTCGTTGGATACGAACCGCGTGCCTGACTGCTTGAGCCGCTCCACCACGGCCGAGAGATCCGTAACTTGGAGCGCCACGTGGTGAAGGCCTTCGCCGCGGTTGAGCAGGAATCGGGCGATGGGCGAATCGTCGCCCGTGGGCTCCAGCAACTCAATCCGGCTCTCGCCTGTCGGGATCATCACGAGCCGAACCTTCTCGGCCTCTATGACCTCTTCCGGCAACATCTGCATCCCCATCTTCTCGTAGAAAGCTTTGGCCTGAGCGAGCGATTTGACGGCAATTCCGAGATGGTCAATCGTGAACATTTCGATAAGTCCTTAGCTCTGAGTGCTTCGCTCAAAGTAGTTTTTGTTTCGAGAGCTTGGATGCAATCATCTGCCGATGTACCGCTTGCCGTCCGCGGTCCGAAGCCTGCCGCCTGAAGTCCGCCGCCTGCCGTGCGCCGTCTATCTCTTTTCGATGGTGCCGACGATCTCATCCACGAGCGTGTACGGATCGCGTTGGTGTTCCGCCACTTGTTCGGCGTAGCGCGAAACGGCCTCCTCGCTCATGTGCTCGCGCAGCACGCGCTCCAGCAGTTCATCCCGAAGCATGGTTACAAGTCGTGCACGCCAGTTCTCAATGCGCCGCCTCAGCCCGAACTCCGACCTTTTCAAATACTCTTCGTAGCTGACGATGGCCGCTGCGAGTTCGGGAACGCCTGTACCGTCGTTGGCAATGGTCTTTACAACCGGCGGCGTCCAATTGTCCGTGCGTGGCGCAAGCGACTGCATTGCCTTGATCTCGCGCTCCACGCGGTCGGCACCATCGCGGTCAGCCTTATTAATCACAAAGATGTCGGCGATCTCCATGATGCCCGCTTTGATGGACTGCACATCGTCACCCATGCCCGGCACCAGAGTCACCAGGGTCACATCCGCGAGCCGCACGATGTCAATTTCATCTTGGCCCACGCCAACGGTTTCGATGATGACCAGATCGCGTCCACTCGCATCCAGCACCGTCGCGACGTCTGCGGTTGTCCGCGCCAGTCCGCCCAGAGATCCGCGAGTAGCCATGCTGCGGATGTAGATGCCGGCATCGGCATGGTGAGCCTGCATCCGTATCCTGTCGCCCAGAATCGCACCACCCGTGAAAGGGCTTGTCGGATCGACGGCGACAATGCCGACCGTCTTCTGCTGCTTGCGATACTCGCGCGCAAGGGCATCCACGAGCGTACTCTTGCCCGCGCCGGGAGAACCCGTCAGGCCGACAATGCGCGCTTTGCCACTGAACGGGAACAGCGCCTTCAGCAGTTCGGTCGATTCCGGCGTGTGGTCTTCCACGGTTGAGATGGCGCGAGCCAGCAAGCGCAGGTTGCCGCCACGAATTTCTTCGACCCAGGATTGTATGTGTGCGTTCACGATAGGACAGTCAGTTTACAGGGCAGCGTACAACAGTGTCGATTGCACAAAACATGCATTTCGTAGGCAGCTCAGTGGTCGATCTTATTCGGTGCGACGGCGCGCGGTGGAGCGGGCCTCAGCTGCTGACAAACTAGACCCTCATGTCGACCGGAGCGCCGCAGGCGCGGAGTGGAGACACCTTGTGGTCTTCCCACGGCGCAACCACAAGGTGGTTCGACTACGCGCCCAAAACATGGGCGCTACGCTCACCATGACGGTGTATTTTGAATCTGCCTTGGCAGCAACCTCTGGCAGGCATGAAGGCCTGCTCTACCCATCTGCTGCTCCTACCCATGACCTGCTCGACCTATTTAGTCTTTTATCTAGTCCTTTAGCAGTTGCCGCGCGATGACCAGTCTCTGGATTTCGCTCGTCCCTTCACCGATGGTGCACAGCTTGACGTCGCGGTAGAACTTCTCTGCCGGATAGTCCTTGATGAACCCGTACCCGCCGTGGATCTGTACGCTCTCATTCGCGGCACGCACGGCCACTTCACTCGAGTAGAGCTTCGCCATGGAAGACTCAAGCGTCGTCTTTTTGCCGTTGTCCTTCAGCCAGGCTGAGCGCATGGTCAACAAACGCGCTGCATCGATCTCGGTGGACATGTCCGCCAGCTTCCACTGGATCGCCTGGAACTCCGAAATTGCTTTGCCGAACTGCTTGCGTTGCTTGCTGTACCTCAGCGCCGACTCGTAAGCGCCTTGCGCCATGCCGAGGCCGAGCGCAGCAATCGAAATACGACCGCCATCGAGCACCCGCATGGCGTCCACGAAGCCTTCGCCCTCGTGCCCGAGCAGGTTCTCTACCGGTATTTCGCAGTCTTCAAAGATCAGCTCCGACGTGTCGCTCGCGCGCAGCCCAAGCTTGTTTTCCTTCTTGCCCGGACGGAACCCTTTCGTCCCCTTCTCAACGATGAAAGCCGACAACCCATGTGTCCCCGCAGTCTTGTCCGTTACGGCGATGACCGTGTAGACGTCCGCGTACGTGCCGTTGGTGATGAAGGTCTTGTTGCCGTTCAGCACCCAGCGATCGCTCTTGCGCACGGCCGAGCAGCGCGCGCCACCTGCGTCCGACCCTGAGCCCGGCTCGGTCAAGCCCCACGCGCCAATGAATTCCCCTGTCGCGAGCTTCGGAATGTACTTGCGCTTCTGAGCCTCGTTTCCGGCCAGCCAGATGTGGTTGGAGCCGAGCGAGGTGTGCGCCGCAACGATGATGCCCACCGACCCGTCTATGCGCGAGAGTTCCTCAATTGCGATGACGTACTCCACGTACCCCATCTCAGCACCGCCGTACTCCGCCGGAAAGATGATGCCCAGCAGTCCGAGTTTGCCCAACTCCTTCACGGTCTCCATGGGAAAACGTGCCGCTTCGTCCCACTCCATCACGTGCGGCGCGATTTCACGCTCCGCGAACTCGCGGACACTTTTGCGCAATTGAAGCTGCTCTTCGTTCAGCTCGAAATTCAAGATTGTCTCCTCGAACGGTACGTTTCGAAAGGCGGGTCACCCACGCCGGTCCACCCCTGAACCGGTGCTAGCAGAAACAGGTGGTTATAACACAATCGAATAGAGATGCAGAACGCGGCCGTTCAGATTACAGAATTCGAGCGCAGCACGGATACGGGTTTATCGAGTGACCCGTAGGCTCAGGCCCTCGCGGCCTCTTCGCGGGCCGTCTGTTCGGCCTGCTGCTTCAGCGAATCCATCCATTGCGCGTACATTTCGACAATCTGTTTCTGGATGGTTTCACCGAACATAAAGGTCATGGGGCCGGAGAACTCCTGTCGCGCCGTGATAGTCGTTGTTTCGTCCGGTTGCATGTCAAACGTGAACCACTGCTCCGATTGCACGGCGGACCCCGGAGCCAGCCAATGCACTGCCGTCGGCGCGTCGCACTCCTTCACCTCGGGCTTCACGTACATCGGCATCGGTTGCAGCAGCTTCATCTGGAACTTGCTGCCCGTCGCCCACGGTTCGCCTTCCGTCCACGAAGCATTCCCAATCACCTTCGGCACAGATTCAGGCCAGCGAGTAATGTCCTGGAAATGCCGCCATACGTGTTCAGGCTTGCACTGCGCAACTACCGAGTGTTGGAGCTTGATGGACATAGGAGATTTGTATCTCGGACATTCGCGATTTGGCAATCGCAAACGGTGATGCGCGGCAAAGAAGCACTACACGCTCGGAACCCAGTTCTCCCGACGTGCCTGGTCTTCCGCCTCCGACCTGATGCGCTCGAACATTAGTTTGATTCCGTCCAGAATTGGCTGGCGAACCCGGTTTCCGATCAGCACCAGCGGCGCACCGGAAAACTCCTGCAATGTGCGCATCTCTGTGGCGCCGTCCGGCAGCGGCTTGAAAATGAAGAACTGTTCGCCCGTAATGCCGCTTCCTTTGCCGCGCCAGTGCAGGTAAATGGGCGGCTCCACCTCAAGAAGTTCTGGTGTGATCGTGTATCCCACCGGCTTTGTGATCTTAATCTCGAATCGCGACCCCGGCTTCCACGGCTCACCGCTTACCCACTTGACCGACTGTATCGCCTGCGGATCCCAGCGCGGCCAGCGCTCTATGTCTTGAAAGACTTTCCAGATGTGATCAGGCTGGCAGTGCGCAACGGCAGCGTACTCAAACTTCAGGGACATGGAGGGTCAGTTGCCAGTTGTCGGTTGCCAGTTGCCAGAAAGGCGGTTGCCAGTTGCCAGTAGCCGATTGCCAGGAAGGCGAGACGGCAGGGCCAGTTGTCAGTTACCAGTTGCCAGCAAGGGCAAGTCGTCGTAGGCCGGCTGCGAGTTGTCAGGAAGGCGAGGCGGGCACAGCGGCGGTGCTCGGATGCTGACTAAACTCGTGGAAAAAGAAGTGTCTCCTGAACGAAGCGACGAAGTCGCGGAGTCGAAGGCCCCTTACGATCAGCACGTAGCTGCCAAAAGAGATCCTTCGACTTCGGGCTTGCGCCCTCGCTCAGGAAGACACGCAGTATTTATCACGCTCAAACTGGCAAACCTGCACGGCATCACCTGAAACCGGCAACTGACTACTGGCTACCGTCAACTGCCTACTGCCTACCGGCAACTGGCAACTGTTTCGCCTCGCAGATAGCCTGCATCGCGTTCAGTGCCTGCTCGCAACCGGCGCGGTCCACGTCACAGTGCGTGACAAAGCGTACAAGCTGCGAATTCACGCCGTTGGCCAGCACATTGCGCTCGGCAAGCTTCTTGGAGATCTCCGCCGATGTAATCCCTGTGCCGCTCACGTCGAAGATGACGATGTTCGACTGCACCTTCGTGGGGTCGATCTTCACGCCAGGGATCTGCGCCAGACCTTCCGCCAGGAACTTTGCGTTCTCATGGTCGAGGTGCAGGCGGGCGGGTCCCTTCTCTAAGGCAATCAATCCGGCCGCTGCCAGGATGCCCGCCTGTCTCATGCCGCCACCCAGCGCTTTGCGCACCGTGCGGGCCTGCTCGATGAACTTGGCCGTACCCACCAGCATGGATCCCACCGGCGCGCCCAAGCCCTTCGACAGGCAGAACATAACCGAGTCGAATTTCCGCGTGAGTTCAGCGACAGGCTTGCCGAGATACGCGGCGGCGTTGAATATCCGGGCTCCGTCCAGGTGCACCGGCAATCCAAGTTCGTGCGCGCGGTCGCAGATGTCGTCCATCACCTCGGACGGCATCACCGCGCCACCAGCCATGTTGTGCGTGTTCTCCAGCGAGATCAGCCCCGTTTGCGCCATGTAGTAAATCTTAGGCGAGAGCTTCGTGCGTATGAGATCCCAGGTCACGATGCCGTCAGGCGCAGCGACCGGGCGCACAAGGCATCCGGAAAACGTCGCCAGCGTGCTCATCTCGTAGTTGAAGATATGGCCGCGCTCTTCGCAGATGATGTCCTGCCCGGGCCGGGTATGCAGCTTGATCGCGATCTGGTTTCCCATCGATCCCGTTGGGACAAAGATCGACGCCTCGCGCCCAAAGATTTCCGCCGCGCGCTGTTCCAGCCGGTTGATCGTCGGATCCTCGCCGTACACGTCATCGCCCACAATGGCTTCCGCCATCGCCCGCCGCATCTCCGGCGTTGGCTGCGTCACCGTGTCACTGCGCAGATCGATCATCATGGGTTTCACTTCATCGGATTTTTTGGAGGGATTTGCGCAAGGAATGCCAGACATGTGAGTTCTCGAATTCAGAAAAGAAAGTAAAGTTAATACAAGAGTTTAGCTTCGGTGGCTCTTGCTGTCATTCTGAGTTTCGAAGCTATGCACCTCCGGCTCAGTTTCTGCATACAGGAAGCGCTCGAAGACTTCGTTGCTCAATAATCGGCCGCGTGAAGTCAGACGAAGAAATCCCTCCACGATCTCCAGCAAGCCCGCTTCATTCAACTCCAGAATCGCGTCGCGATAACGCTCTATGGCGTCCACACCAAACTCCTCGGCGATTCGCGCCAATTCCACGCCACGAGTAAGCCGAAGGCCTAGGAAGTACGCCTCCTCGATGGCGTTCCTTTCGCTAACGTCCGTGCGGGTTCGTGCCGCGCCGCCGAGCGCAGCATCCAGCGAATCGCTGGTGGCGAAGCGTACCGCCGCATGTGGCGCACCCGCTTTTGGCGCGCATAGCATAGAGTGCGCATCCACACCAAAACCCATATAGGGCTGATGCAGCCAGTACTTCAAGTTGTGCCTGGACTCCTTCCCTTCGCGCGCGAAGTTGGAAATCTCATACTGCCGCACGCCCGCGGCGTCCAACGCTTCGCAAGCCTGCACGTAGAAGTCGGCGGTCGCCTCCTCGTCTGGAACGAAGTGGGCGTGGTACCGCGTGCCGCCTGCCATCAACTCGCGGCCCAGGCGGGAGTCCTCATCGACCTCCAGCATGTAGACGCTCGCGTGCGGGACGCCGGTTGCGATCAACTCTTGTAGCGAATAACGCCACGACTCCTCTGTCTGGTGCGGCAGGCCCGCGATCAGGTCCACGCTGATGTCGGCGATCCCCGCCGCTCGGAGCTGCGCGATGTCCTCTATCGTCGCTACCCGCGTGTGCAAACGTCCAACAGCGCGCGATTCCTGGTCAACAAAGCTCTGCACGCCCAGCGAAACCCTGTTCACTCCGCAACCAACCAGCGTCTCAACGAGTTCCGGCTTCAGAGTGCCGGGCGCGCATTCGACCGTCACTTCCGCATCCGCCGCAACCTCGAAGTTGCTTCGAATCGATACGAAAAGTGCGCTCAACTGCTGCAGTTCCAATACGGAAGGCGTACCGCCCCCTAGATAGACCGAGTCCACAGCACGCTCGAACTCGCCGCCCATCTGCGCCGCCAACTGGTCGGCGCGCTCTATTTCAGCCGTCACATGCCGGATGTATCCGTTGAACAACTCGCGCGAAAAGACGCCTGAAGCGAAGTTGCAGAACGAACACTTCGTCCGGCAGAAGGGCACGGAGATGTACAAACCTAGGGACATTGGTGTAATCATATCGGCAAATCGAGGCAAGACGCGCGCAGCAATCTGTATCCGAAGTCTAAGCGGCAGCATCTCAACAAACACATGCAGAACAGCTATAAGCGAGTCGTCGTTACCGGAATGGGTATGGTCAGCCCCAATGGCATCGGGCGCGAAGCTTTTTGTCGCGCAGTTCTCGCCGGCACCAGCGGCGTCAAACGAATCTCCCGCTTCGACGCCAGCGATCTGCCCGTACAAATCGCCGGCGAGATTCCCGACTTCGATGAATTGGCCTGGGTTGACGCCAAGGAGCGCAAACACGTCTCTCGCGTTGTGCCGCTCGTGCTGGCCGCCGCAAGCGAGGCCCTCAGCCACTCAGGACTGGACACGCAGAAATTCTCGCTCGACGAACAACGCGATATCGGCGTCATCCTCGGCACCGGCGGTGGCGCGCAGGAGTTCGCGGAAGAAAATCATCGCTTGTGGCTCGAAGGCAAAATCAAACAGGTCAGCCTTTTTGTCATCCCCAGCGGCACCATGGGCACGCTCTCCAGTGAAGTCAGCATGCGCTTCGGACTTCGCGGACTTTCGCACGTCATCACTACCGGCTGCACGTCCTCGACCGACGCCCTCGGTTACGCGATGAAAGAGATACGCTCCGGCAGCATCTCCGTCATCCTAGCCGGTGGCGTCGATGCGCCTATCGCGCCCGGCATCATGAAGGGCTTTACGTTGATGAAGATCATGACCTCGTCGTGGAACCACGCGGCGGAGCGCGGCTCGCGCCCGTTCTCGGCGGACCGTGATGGCTTCGTCGTGGCCGAAGGTTCGTGGATGTTCGTGCTCGAAGAGTACGAACACGCCAAAGCCCGTGGCGCCAGCATCCTCGCGGAAGTCGCCGGTTACGGTTCCACCTGCGAAGCCTTCCATCGTGTACGCCTGCAAGAATGTGGTGAAGAACCAGCGCGCGCCATCCAACTCGCCATGCGCGACGCAGGCATTGTGCCCGCCGACGTTCAGTACGCCAATCTGCACGGCACGTCCACGCAACTCAACGACCGGATAGAAACCCGCGCCCTCAAGCTTGCGCTCGGCGAAGAACGCGCCCGCCAGATTTCCATGTCTGCCCTTAAGTCGCAGATCGGTCATCCGCAGGGTGCGTGCGGAGCCGCGGGCGTTGCCGCTACTCTCGTTGCCTTTGAGCACGGCCTGCTTCCGCCAACCATCAATCTCGAAGTCCCCGATCCCGACTGCGATCTCGACTATGTTCCGGACGCAGGCCGTCGCGCTGATATCGAACACGCCATCTGCAATTGCATAGCGTTCGGGTCGAAAAACTCAGCGCTCATTTTGAGGAAACTATCGTAGATGTTCTAACGAGAGACCCTGTAGTCATGAGTGAGGGCGTAAGCCCGAATCGAAAACCCAGTTAGCAATTCAGTAGCTCAGTAGCTAAGTGGCTTAGCAGCTCAGTGGCTCAGCAGCCCGTTTGCGCCATCTAAGCCTTTAGAATAGAGTCAGGCTTCAGGCATTTTTCTGCCGGGTGCTTCCTAACCGAATGGCGAATATCCACGAAGAAGAGGTACTCGGCAAAGCGTATGACAGGCAGCTCATGGGCCGCCTGCTCGAATACCTGCGCCCTTACAGCGTGCAGGTTACCCTCGCGCTTACGGCCATCGTGCTCAAGGCTGGCGCGGATGTACTCGGCCCGTATCTCACCAAGGTTGCTGTCGATAAGTACCTGACCCACAAGTCCGCCGCCGCACCTTCGTTTCTGGATCGATTTTTGAGTTCGCAGCCCCTGGTGGGCATCGGGCAAATCGGCGCTATCTTCCTGTCCGTTCTGTGCATAGGCTTCCTCCTGGAGTTCGCGCAGACGTACCTGATGCAATGGACGGGACAGAAGGTCATGTTTGACCTTCGCAGCCACATCTTCCGCCATCTTCAGAAAATGCACGTCGGTTTTTTCGACAAGAACCCTGTCGGACGCCTGGTGACGCGCGTTACCACGGACATTGACGCGCTCAACGAAATGTTTACCGCCGGCGTCGTCTCCATCTTCGAAGACGTTTTCGTGCTGGCGGGAATCATCGTGATCATGCTCCTCATGGACTGGAGGCTGGCGCTGATCACGTTTGCCGTGCTGCCGTTCATCTTTGTCGCTACCATGATCTTCCGCAAGAAGGTACGCGACTCCTACCGGCGCATACGCACGGCTATCGCTCGAATCAACTCCTATATTCAGGAGCACGTCAGCGGCATCGTCCCGTTGCAACTCTTTAACCGCGAGCGCCGGGCGTTTGACAAATTCGAGCATGTGAACGCCATGCACATGGACGCCTTCAAGGACGCGATCATGGCGCACGCCGTGTACTACCCGGTGGTCGAAACGCTCTCTGCCGTGGCTATCGCCTCCGTCATTTGGTATGGCGGAGGAGGCGTTATGCAAGGCGCTGTCAAACTGGGCGTGCTCGTCGCCTTTATGCAGTACGCGCAGCGCTTCTTCCGCCCCATTCAGGACCTGAGCGAGAAGTACAACATTCTGCAATCCGCCATGGCCTCCGCCGAGCGCGTCTTTAAGCTGCTCGATACAAAGGCGGAAGTGGTCTCGCCGGAGAAGCCGAAACAGCCTCATGGCCCCGGCCGCATCGAGTTCGACCACGTGTGGTTCGCCTATCGGCATATGCCGAAGGACGACAAGGAGAGCGCCGGGAAACCGGGCGTGGCCGCGCCTGTCCCGACCGACGGCTCCGGCTCTGAATCGCAGGACGACTTCGATTGGGTTTTGCGGGACGTTTCCTTCACGCTGGAACCGGGAGAGACGGTAGCAGTCGTCGGCCACACCGGTGCCGGTAAGACGACGCTCATCTCTCTTCTGCTCCGTTTCTATGATGTGCAAAAGGGCGCAATCCGCGTGGAGGGCGTGGACATTCGAGAGCTTGATCTCCCAACCCTTCGCCGTCGCTTTGGAGTCGTTCTACAGGACCCGTTCCTCTTTTCAGGAACGGTCGAGGACAACATTCGTCTCGGCTCTACGTGGATCGACGATGACGCAATTGAGCGCGCGGCGGACGAAGTGAACCTCACCGACTTCATTCATTCGCTGCCGGACGGTTTCAAAGAGACGGTCCGCGAGCGTGGCAGCACTCTTTCGACTGGCCAGAAGCAGCTCATCAGCTTCGCCCGCGCTCTCGCGCATAACCCCAAAATCCTCATTCTCGACGAAGCCACGTCCAGCGTGGACACCGAGACCGAGTTCAAGGTTCGCGAAGCACTCACCCGCATGGTCGAGGGACGCACCTCGCTCATCATCGCCCACCGCCTCTCCACCGTGCAGCGCGCCGACAAGATCGTCGTCATGCACAAGGGCAAGGTCCGCGAGATGGGATCGCACCAGCAGCTCCTCGCCAATCGCGGCATCTATTACAAGCTCTACCAGCTGCAATACAAAGATCAGGAACTGGCTGTCACTCCGGCAATCATCGCCGAATCAGGCGCGCAAGCATCCGGCATCAGCATCGGCGACGACTGAAACGCCGACCGTCCCAGCCCCCGACGGAGAACACGACCCATGATCTCCCGCCTGCTTACCTGTTATCCTTCTGCACAACCTTATGCCTCCTAATTCCACTGACTTGCGAGCCACCGCATGCGTCTGCTGATCTCCGCCGGTGAAGCCTCAGGCGAGATGTATGGCGCTGGTTTGCTCGATGCGCTGCGCACGAAGGTAGCAGCGCGCCCAGATCTCGCGCCGCTTGAGTGTTTCGGCGTTGGCGGACAGCTTATGCGGGCTGCCGGCTGCGACATCGTTGTGGACGCGTCCCGCATAGCCGTTGTCGGCCTGTTCGAAGTCGTCAAGCATCTTCCCGGAATTTACGCTGAGTTCCATCGTGTTCTGCGAGAAGTTGACTGCCGCCGGCCCGACGTCGCTGTCCTGATTGATTTCCCGGATTGGAATCTCCGTCTGGCCCGCGAACTGCACGCGCGCGGCATTCCCGTCCTTTACTACGTAAGCCCGCAGCTTTGGGCATGGCGTAGAGGACGCATTTCGCTCGTAAAAGACTACGTGCGCAAGATGCTGGTCATCTTTCCCTTCGAGCGCGAGTTCTATGCCAGCCACGGAGTAGAAGCCGAATTTGTCGGTCATCCCCTCGGACGCCTCGAACCGCCTAAAGTCTCTCGCGCATGCTTCGCGCAGGAATACCGGCTCGACGAAAGCAAGCCGTGGGTAGCCCTGCTGCCGGGTAGCCGCCGTGGCGAAGTGTGCCGCCATGTCAAGGAGATGATCGGTGCAGCCGTTCTGCTGGGAGACGGCTACGAATACCTGGTACCGGTCGCTTCCACGCTGGAACGCAACTGGGTAGAGCAGCAGGCCCAGTCGGCTTGCCGCCAGTTCGAGCGGCCGGCCTCGGCCAACCACTCGGGGTATCCGCGTTTTACGTGCGTGGCCGACGCCCGGACGGCTCTACTGCTTTCGCGCGCCGCCGTGGTCGCCAGCGGAACGGCTACGGTAGAGGCCGCCGTGCTCGGTACGCCTTCCGTCATGGTTTACCGCGTCGCGCCGCTTACGTATGCTTTCGGCAAGCGTCTCGTTAAGGTTCCGTTCTACTCCATGCCGAATCTAATTGCCGGACGCGAAGTAATTCCGGAGCTTGTGCAGCACGACTTCACGGCCCAGAATGTGTTTGACTGTTTAAGTGACATTCTTGAGGAGGGTACTGCGCGCCAGAATATGATCGCGGGGCTCGCCGAGGTACGCGAGAAGCTTCGCGGTAACGCTCTCGTTTCACCGAACGAGCAGGCCGCTGACGCTGTGCTGAACGTTTTGGCCCGAAGATGAACCGGCCTTTTTCTTTGTCGTTGCCCGTCTAAGCGGCGCAAGGCAAAATATGCAGCAGTGCTGCTGCAGCGCATCTTTTACGTGGTTTTCCACATCAAGATGTTTTGAGGAACTCACGGGAGTTATCGATTCATGCAAAAAGCACGGCGACCCTTGGGGCGTGCTCTTCTAGCACTCTTTGTCGTTCTGGCTGGCTTCACCCTGGCGCTGCATATTCGCGCCGCGGAGAAAACCCGCATACAGGTAGATGACTACGTTATCGACGCGACGCTTCAGCCCGCAACGCACCGGCTCACGGCGCGCGCCCGCGTGAAGTTCACCGCCCTGGACGACATCAGCGTAGCCACGTTCGAACTGCACAACGCGCTGCGTCCTACGCGCGTGCTTGACGCCGAAGGCCATACGCTCTCGGCTGAGCGCGTTACGCAGGACTCGACCGTGCGCGTTGCTTTGCCCGCCGGCATGAGCAAAGGCCAGACGACGACGCTTACCTTCGACTACGAAGGCGTACTGCTGCACGCCGAAGACAGCCCCGTGCAGGGATTGAAGCTCGCCTCAGTGGGCGACCCCATCAGCTATCTGCTCTATGCCGGTCGTTGGTTCCCCATGGTCGGCTACGGCACCAATCGCTTTACCTCCGTAATCAACATCACGGTGCCCGTGGGATATACCGTCGTGGGTAGCGGAAAAGAAAGTACGGGCGCGGCGGCGTTGCCCGTCTCCAGCACAGCGGCCGTAGCTGAAGAAGCTTCGCAAGACCGCAATGCCCCGCCTGTCCTGGCACGCCGTGCCGGACAGAAGGCGCCTGCCGCCAAGGCTCCAGCGAAGACCAAGGCGCGCACGCCAAAGTCTGCCGCACGCAGCAAGGCTTCGGCAAAACCGGCTGAGCCAGTTCGTCGTCCAAATGCGAACGAGCGCACCTTCACTTTCACGTGGGATCGTCCGAGCTTCCCTGGAACCATCATCGCCGGCAAGTTCGAGGACACTCCGATCAACCAGGGTGGATTAAACGTCCACGTCTATTTCCTGCCGGAACACAAGAACATCGCCGCCGAGTACGGCGAGACCGCAGCGAAAGAGTTCGGCTACTTCACCACTCTCTACGGCGTGCCGATGTCCACCACGCTCAAAGTCGTGGAACTGCCGGACGACACAGTTCCCAGCGCCTGGGCGCCCGAGATTGCCGCCATCGCCTCACGCGCCTTGGGCAACAGGCTCAACTATCGCCTGCTCGCCAACACCGTCGCGCACCAGTGGTGGGGAGTCAGCGTTAGTCCGGCCACGCGCAACGACTGGTGGCTGGCTGATGGCACGGCCCGTTATTCCGAGACACGTTACATAGATCAGGCGGCGGGACAGGCTGGCGCTGAAGAAGCCGTGAAGGACATGGCCGTCGGCGCACTCGCTTATGAAACCGTGCCGCTGTCGCAGGTCGGCACGCTCGATCCGTTCGACCCCGTCTTCCAGTCGCTCGTCACCGACAAAGGCGGCATGGTGTTCCACATGCTTCGCTGGGTTCTGGGCGATACCGCGTACGACAAGACCATGCGTTCTTTCGCCCAGCAATTCGCGGGCAAGCCCGCAAGCGTAGAGGATTTTCGGCAGATTGCCGAGCAGGCGTCCGGCGAACAACTAACTTGGTTCTTCTCGCAGTGGCTGGACTCAACGGGCGCGCCTGAGTTCAAGAACAAGTACACGATCTATCGCGTTCCGAAGGGCTTCCGCGTGGTTGGGGAGATATCGCAGGACCTCGACCTGTTCCGTATGCCCGTGGAACTGAAGATCGACACAGACGGACAGACCGAGACCAAGCGCATCGAAGTCGTCGGCACGAATTCCAGCTACGCGGTCGAAACCTTTGGCAAGCCGCGGCGCATCACCATCGATCCCAACAGCCGCGTGCTCAAGAACTCGCCCGACCTGCGCTTGCGGACGGCCATCATGCGCGGACAGCAACTCATACAACAGGGCAACCTGGCGGAATCTCTTCGCGAATTCCAGAAGGCTCTCGAGGTCAACAAGAACAGTTCGCTCGCACACTATCGCATCGCGGAGGTCTTCTACATGCAGCGCAATTATCAGGCTGCGGCGAACTCCTATCGCGAATCGCTCAACGGCGATGGCGAACCACGCTGGACAGAAGTGTGGAGCCACATCCAACTAGGCAAGATTTTCGACGTTACCGGACAGCGTGAACGCGCAGTGAACGAATATCGCCAAGCCTTGCAGACGAACGACGACACGCAGGGTGCATTGGAAGAAGCACGCAAATATATGCAGGCTCCCTTCCAGCGCGAGACAAACAAAGACGCCAGCGGCAGCTAGCTTCTGCGACGCAAGACATGAGCCGCACGCTAAGCGTGCGGCTCATATTTCTGACAAGAACCCATCCAAGATCAATGCGTCATCCTGAGGTTGCGCCCGCTGTTGGCGCGGCCGAAGGATCTGCTTTGCGATCCGCAGCGCCACAAGCAGATCCCTCACTTCGCTCGGGATGACACTAGCGCGAAGTGGAGACTTGCTTCATGGCGCAAACGCAAGGTGGTTCGACTACGCGCCAAAGACTGCGCTGCGCTCACCATGACGCGTGTTCTGAACTAGTGCGCGAACTTCAGGCCGCTCAACTTTTTCGCTTCGTTCCGCCCGACGCCCTTCCCCAACACCAGCACCTGGAAGGTCTCCCCTATGCCGTCGGGCGTGACCAGATGCTTCAGCTGCAACGCCACTTTCGCGCGCTCCTGGGGCAAACGGGCATCTTCGAAGGCGTCGGCGAACTCGTTCGCCTCGCCTACTCCGATCAGGAATGAGGATTGCGTCAGCAGCCCCAACTCCTCCAGCCCAGAGTTCCTGGCGACCGCGCGAAGCGCCGTGAAGTTTACGTGCGCCGTTATGTCCTGCTCGCCAGGCGCAGCGAAAACATTCGGACTGGCCGTGTGCTGACGGTATGTCATGATCGTGTCGAGATGCCGCCCGGCTACCTGCTCCTCGCGCGTGTACCCGTAATCAACGAAGACGGAAAATCCGCGCCGTTGCGCCAGCACTCCGCTGATTCGCTTCATCCATTCCACAACGCCCGGCGCAGCTTCCACACGCGCACCGTCCTCTGGTTGGACACTGTAGCGGTCGATGAACTCCAGCAGATGATTCGCCACCGGCCTTGTCGTTTCCACGAACTGCCCGCGCTGGTTCACGTCGATATAAATCTGGCCCTCGGACGTCACGACCTCGACCGGCAAGGCATCGAAGAACTCGTTGCCGAAAACGATCACGTTGTCGCCTAATTTCTTCGCTGCTTCTTCGATGGTAGCGAAGACCCCGACAATTTTTCGCTCTACCTGCGACGCCAGTCTCTCCTTCTGGCGCTTACGCAGATACTCCGACGTTTCCACCAACCGATAGCGCAGCGACGTAGCGAACCCGGGAAACTTCTTCTGGGCCCAGTCCAGGACATCTGCCGCGAAAAAGCCGCGTCCCGGGCCTAGTTCAAGGATGTCCACTCGCGGCGGCGATCCCAGCACGCGCCACATCTGTTCGAACTGCCGGCACATCAGGCGACCGTAAACTGCATGAACGTCAGACGATGTATAGAAATCCCCAGCCTTCCCAAACTGTTCGCGGGGCCGAGTGTAGTAGCCGATCTCAGGCTCGTACAAACACATCGCCATGTAGCGTGAAAACGGAATAGGCCCTTCGCGCCGGATCGTCTCCGCAATCTTGCTTCGCAAGGAATCGTTATCAGCAGCCATTCGGAACTTCCCTTTTATCATCCCCGAGCTTCTGATCTTCGGATTCTCGTGATTGCGGCGTGCGGGTGAACATCTCGATGAAGTAGTCGTGCAGGCAGTCGTAGAGCTGTCGCTGGAAAGCCCACGTGAATTGAGGATTATCCAAGTCACGCGGATGCAGTTCGAAAACGTAAGTGTGCACCGGCACGGGCGGAACCTTGAAGTTGATGACTACCTCGACGGTATCCGCCTTAGCTCTCGCGTCGAACGTCAGCAATGGATGCTCATACTGGCTCAATTGCTCCAGCACGCGCGCCAGGCGGGAGTCGCCGTTTTCAACCATGACTTCGATTGTATCTCGCGCGTTGGCGCGGGGTCGCGGGACGAGGGTCGCGAGTCGTCAGTCGAGAGTCGCCGAGTGAGTCGCTGGTCGTCGTCGCCCGTCAAACTTTAAAGATGCGGCAAAGAGAGATGAGTCATCTTGAGCGAAGCGAAGGATCTGCTTTTCGCCGCTGCTTAGAACAGAGCAGATCTTCGACAGTGCCAGCAGCGGGCGGCGTCAGGATGACACACTGTCTTTGATGATGGCTTTGAAACAGTTTGAGGCATGGCTGCTGCCATGCCTCTCGGGTACACGACAAAATCTCTACTTCGACTCGCCGCCCGCCTTGGTCTTAGCGACTGCTTTCTTGTCGGGGTACTCAAACACACCGCGGCCGGTTTTGCGGCCCAGGCGGCCCTCCGCGACATATTTCTCGAGCAGCGGTGCCGGTCGAAACTTTTCGCCCAGCGTTTGGTGTAGATAGCGAAGGATGTTGAGACGCGTGTCGAGCCCGACCAGGTCCACCATTTCGAAGGGACCCATCGGATGGTTGAGCCCTAGTTTGAGCGCTCGGTCGATATCTTCGGCGGACGCGATGCCCGCTTCCAGCATGTAGAACGCTTCGTTCCCGATCATTGCATTGATGCGGCTGGTGATGAAACCAGGCGCTTCGTTGATGACAACGGTTTCCTTGCACATCCGATTGCCGACTTCGACAGCGGCGGCTACGGCCACATCGTCCGTCTTCTCTGCCCGGATGATCTCGATGAGCTTCATCTTGTGCACGGGATTGAAGAAGTGCATACCAACAACCTTTTCCGGACGCTCCGTTACTGCTGCAATGTCGGTGATGGACAACGACGAAGTGTTCGAAGCCAGGATGGTGTTCGGACGGCAGATGCGATCGAGAAGCCGGAATATCTCCTCTTTCGAGTCGAACTCCTCCGGAACCGCCTCAATGACCATATCGGCTTGCCGCGCAGCCTCGTCCAGCGACGTCGCGTACTCCAGCCGCGACAGCGCACCCTCCGCAACCTCTTTCGAAACCTTGCCAAGCTCCACCGCGCGATCGAGGTTGCTTCGAATCTCGCTCTCCGCCCGGCGCAGCGATGTTGGCAAGATGTCTTCCAGGATCGTGCGATAGCCGCCCAGTGCCGCGACATGCGCAATGCCGCGTCCCATAATCCCGGCGCCGATCACAGCAATCGTAGAAATCTCTGCCATTAGCCGCGCTCCAGTTCTTCCAGGATCTTGATGAAGTTTGGATTTGCTTGGCGCATGTATTCGGCGAGGCGCTTCTTCTCTTCCGGCACAATAAACGGAGAGCTCGCAACGATTCGTCGCAGCGTTGCAGAAATGTCGTCAACGTAGTTCATCATGCGAATGAGTTCACCACTCGATGCCATGAAAGCCTCCAAGTCTGAATCGGTAACGGTCTATGCCTTATGCCTATGCGGCACAAAAGTTTTTCTACGCGGACTGGAACAGAGTCGCGGACTCAGATGCCACCCTCGGGATCCCGCGTTTCGGGTGCAAATCGCAATCCGCACGGATGCGCCCCGCGTGTACGGGCGATGAGCTATTTTCAGCGTTGACGCGAAAATAGTAAAGGCCAGCTCCTATGACGCACGTCAGCGCTCTCGTTTCTCGCAGGCCGACAGCATGCAACCGCCGCGCATCTAAGCCTCGGGAGCAGCCCATCTGTTGCTCACGGACAGGTTCATGAAGAAAACACCTTTGCCGAACGCGAAGTAAGCGAACCGAATGCGTAATCAGTCTGCACCGCTCCTGGACGAAAGCAGCGGCATCTCGGAGTGTCTCGACCGTCTTGCCTCTCGCAAGGACGATACCCGCCCGCTGTCTACCTATCGCCTTCAGTTCAACCGGAACTTCCGATTTGAAGATGCCCGCGCTCTCGTGCCGTACCTCGCCAAGCTTGGCGTCAGCACCTGCTACTCGTCGCCGCTGCTGGAGGCGCGTTCCGGCAGCATGCACGGTTACGACATCACGAACCACAATAAGCTCAATTCCGAGATCGGAAGTGAAGAAGAGTTCCGCGACCTGGTCTCCGCGCTGAAAGCGCATGGCCTCGATCTGCTGCTCGATGTCGTTCCCAATCACATGGGTGTTGGGTACGACAGTAATCCCTGGTGGCTGGATGTTTTGCAAAATGGCCGCTCCTCCAAGTTCGCCCACTTCTTCGACATCGACTGGACGCCGCTCAAACCCGAGCTGCGAGATAAGATCCTCCTGCCCATCCTCGGAAACCAGTACGGAGAAGAACTGGAGTCCGGACGTCTCCCGGTCACGTTCGACGAGGGCCGCTTCGTCGTGCAGTATTATGACAAGCCGCTCCCCATTGATCCGCGCACCATTCCGCTTATCTTCGCTCCGATGGGTGACATCAACCCACGCGACTATGCCGGGTTCGAAGGAGTGGTTAACGAGCTTCGAACTCTGCTCGTCGCTTTCAGCGAGTTACCGCCACACAGCACAGGCGAGGTCGATCGCGCCATGCGGCAGCGCGAAATGCCGTACTTGCTGCAACGCCTTCGCGAGCTTGCAGAGCGTTCACCGGAGATACGCGCCATCGTCGATCGCGCGCTACAGCGCCTCAACGGAACGCCGGGTGATCCTCGCAGCTTTGACGCACTCCACAGACTACTCGAGGAGCAAGCATATCGGCTGGCACACTGGCGCGTATCCGCGGAAGAAATCAATTATCGACGCTTTTTCGACGTTAATGATCTTGTGGGCCTGCGCATGGAAGACCCGCAGGTGTTCGCTGCCACACAGGAACTCATACGTCGCCTGCTTGCCGACGGAAGCGTTATGGGCCTGCGCATCGATCACCCTGATGGCTTGTTCAATCCGCCGCAGTACTTCACGCGCATGCAGATGCTCTACGCCGCAAGCCAGTGTTGCGGGCCGATTCCCAAGCCTCCGCTCGCCGAAAATGGGATCGAGGTTGATGTTCAAACCGTTTTCGGTAAACACAACTGGGCGCAGAATCAGCCGCCGCTCTACGTCATCGTTGAGAAAATTCTTGAACCCGGTGAGGAGCTGCCGCCCGAGTGGTCAGTCGACGGTACCGTTGGTTATGACTTCGCCAACCTCGTCAACGGCATCTTCATCGACACCCAAAATCGCCGTGCTTTCAGCAATCTCTACCAACGCTTCGTTGGCGATACCGTTGATGTCGATACGCTGATCTATGAAAGCAAGAAACTCATCATGAACTCCGCTCTGTCCAGCGAAGTGAACGTGCTCGGCCACATGCTCGACGAGATATCCAGTCTCGATCGCCGAGCGCGTGACTTCACCCGTAAGACGCTGCGCGATGCAATCAGCGAAACCATCGCGTGCTTCCCCGTGTACCGCACGTACATCGACGAGCGCGGAAACATTACCGATCGAGATCGCGGCTATATCGACGAAGCCATCGCGCGAGCCAAGCGGCGCAACGGCACGATGGCCTTCCAGGTCTTTGACTTCCTTCGCGACATACTACTGTTGCGTGGCGGCGACTCAGGCGCACCTATTTACGGCTACCGCAAGCAACTCTACTTTTCGCTCAAATTCCAACAACTCACTGGCCCGGTCATGGCGAAGGGATTGGAAGACACTGCCTGCTACGTTTACAACCGCTTTGTATCGGTGAATGAGGTCGGCGGTTCGCCCAAACAGTTCGGAGTCGAACTGGATCACTTTCACAGGCGCAACCAGCTTCGCGCCGAAAACTGGCCCCATTCCATGCTGACGACTTCGACGCACGACATGAAGCGCAGCGAAGATGTGCGAATGCGTCTTGACGTACTCTCGGAGATGCCGCGCCTCTGGTCGGCACAAGTCTTGCGATGGCGGCGCAGCAATCGCAGCCGGAAGCGTGCTCTCTCCGACGGGCGCATCGTCCCCGACGCCAACGAAGAGTACCTGCTCTATCAAACGCTCATCGGCGCTTGGCCGCTGAGATCTCAGGCGGCTTCAAGTGAATCGGGTCAGGGTGACTCGCTTCAGAGTGAATCGGTTGAAGTCCGGGATTTGCGCGCTTCCGGCGAGAGTTCCACCGCACCAGAGTCGTTGCCGCTCAGCCCGGAACAACGCGAGCAGTTCGTCAAACGCATTCAGGGCTACATGACCAAGGCCGTGCATGAAGCCAAGGTCAACTTGAGCTGGGTGAATCAGAACCCCGAGTACGTCGAGCTCCTCCAGAAATTTATCGCGCGCATTCTCAGAACTGGAACCGAAGCGAAGCCCAACACGTTCCTCGAACAGATCGAACACTTTGTTCCCCGCGTCGCCCTGTTTGGCGCTATCAACTCGCTTTCCCAGGTGCTCATCAAGCTCACCGCGCCCGGCGTGCCGGACATTTACCAGGGCCAGGAACTCTGGGATTTCAGCCTCGTCGATCCCGATAATCGCCGCCCCGTAGACTTCGACCTGAGGCGCCAATATCTTGACGAACTCTCCCAACGTGCCGCGAGCGGCGACCTGATCGCGATCTGTGATGAACTCATTCGTAGCTGGCAGGATGGACGTATCAAGCTATGGGTGACGAATCGCACATTGCAGTTCCGTCGCGAACATGGCCAACTTTTCCAGCAGGGCGATTACGTCCCGCTACACGGCGCGGTGCAGAACCGCAACCATGTCGTCTCCTTCGCACGTGTGCATGAGCGCGATATGGTTATCGCGGCAACTCCACGCTTCGCCTATACGCTCCTGCATGGGGAGCAGCGCGTACCGCTCGGAGATGTGTGGGGCGATGCCGAACTCGAACTGCCGCCCAACGCAAACAACGCGCAATTCACAAACCTCTTCACCGGCGAACTCCTGCGCGCCAGTCGCGAGCACACTCTGCTATGCCGAGACATCTTCCGGCACTTCCCTGTCGCGCTATTGATTAGCAATGGAAAATGATCCCGTGCATTGGGCACTCGTCACGCGTGTAATTGCCTGAGGATCAACTCTTCCACCTTCTGCCAGACACGGGGATCGCGGTCCATCTTCGCGTGATCTCGTCGAAGGATCGTTTTGTGCCAGGGAAGATCGCGGATATCGATCCGTGAGTCGCGGTAGTCGAAGCGCCAATTGCCGAGGATTTCTGTGCGGGATGCGTCGGCGGCACGAATTCGCTGCGGACCTCGAATGAACCGGCCATTACGCTGGTACAGGTTTGCGGCCGAATGGACGTTGGACGGGATCATCTCATCGTTCAGGCCGATGCTATCGACCTGCACGGTCAGCAACACTGGTAGACCAATGCGCTCGAGTTGTCGTGCAAACTTGACGATTGCGGCTCCGCCAAAGCTCTGGCCGTAGAGGATGATGCGAGCGGAAGCGCGTTCATCCGGGTCGAGTACGCCATTCCTGTTTCGGTCGAAAGCTGCTCGCACGAACCGTAAGGCCCAGTGCCGCTTCGTGTTCTCGACAGTCTGGACGTGCACACCTGGAAGATGAAGCGAGCGCAAGCGGGCAGCCATGCGGCCCACGCCTACGCGTTCGTCGTCCCAACGGTCACGTCCGCCGTGGAAGCCGAGTACGAGTGTGTCGTTGCGTGGTATCGGTATCGGAGCCGTGAAGTCTTCCCATCGTTGCGCCCTGCACTGCGCGATTCCGAATAGCGCAACGAAGGTGAACACACTGCAACTGACCCAAACAACCGAAGACTGTATCGTTGCTTTATTCGACGTTGACATCTACGCCGCAAAGTCGTGTTGCTCGACGATTGTGCCTCTGCCGCTCGGCAATCGATCGCTTACCTCTGCCATGGTCGCAAGCTTCTGCGCCAGTTCTTGCGTAATCGCTCCACACTCATAACGCCAACCCCAGTTCCCATCGCTGCGGCTTGGAGTATTCATGCGTGCGCTGCTGTCGAGACCCAATACATCCTGCAGGGGGGTCACGCACAAATTCGCAATCGAGCCCTGGGCAGCACGCATCATCGCCCACTGCATGCCATCGCAGGCTTCCCCGAGGTACGCGGTGACTTGGCGGCGTTCATGTTCGCCAAGCGACCCCCACCACCCCACCGTCGTATCGTTGTCATGCGTACCCGTATACACAACGGTTTTGCGTTCAAACTTGTGCGGCAGATAGATGTGCGCTCCGGGGTCGCCGAATCCGAACTGCATGACCCGCATACCGGGAATGTCGAGTCGCTCGCGCATCGCGTGTACCTCGGGCGTGATCATGCCCAGGTCCTCGGCTATGAACGGCAGGTCGCCCAAGGTCTTTCTCAGTACATCGAACAGGTCGTCCTTCGGACCATCTACCCACCGGCCGTGCACAGCCGTGGGCTCGCTGGCAGGAATTTCCCAGTACTGTTCGAAGCCCCGGAAGTGATCCAACCGGATGATGTCGCACGTTGCCAGCGCCCACTTAATGCGCTGCACCCACCAGTCGTATCCGCGCTGCTTCAGCACATCCCAGTTATAAAGCGGATTGCCCCAGCGTTGCCCCGTAACGGAGAAAGCATCTGGAGGTACTCCCGCAACCACCTCGGGCTCCAATTCCCCGTTGAGGCGAAATATCTCGGGAGCCATCCACACGTCGGCAGAGTCGTAGCTCACGAAGATTGCAACATCTCCGATAATCCTTATGTTGCGGATTTCGCAGTACTGCCGTAGCGCGCGCCACTGCTCAAAGAACGCGAATTGGAGGTAGCGCGCAACGTCCAGTTCCGCACTCAATTCCTGGCGAAGTTGCTGCATTGCCTCCGGCTGCCGATGCGAAAACTCGCGCGGCCACCGGTTCCAGCTCTCGCCTTTGTACCGCCGGCGCAGTGCATCGAAGACTACGAAATCCTCCAGCCACCAAGAATTTTCTTGAACGAATTGCTCAAAGCGCACGCGGTCATTGCCCCGTGCATTGCGCAAGAAGTTCTCCGCCGCCGCGTGCAATAGCGGCAGCTTCGTCGCCATCACGCGCTCGTAATCGATCGGCGAATTCGAGTCGGGCAAGGCCGCAACACCGGCTTTGTCGATCCATCCACGCTCCGCTAGCCTTTCCAGGCTGATGAGGAACACGTTCCCGGCAAAGGCCGACGTAGAGGAATATGGAGAGTTCCCCAAACCCAACGGCGCCAGTGGCAATACCTGCCAAAGCGTCTGGCGCGCCGACGCCAGGAAGTCGATGAATTCGTACGCGGCCGGGCCAAGGTCGCCGATGCCACCATGAGACGGCAACGAACTCGGGTGCAATAAGATTCCGGAGGAACGCTGATTAAGCATTATTTATTCGAAGGAGAACAAGGGATCGAACCGCTGAGAACAGATTATCAAAGATCATCCCCGCGGATTCGTCACGCGGACAGATTCGTCCGTACTCAGTCCGCTCCTCAAAATGCCCCAATCGGCCCCGAAAACTTGCTGAAGAGTGAACCACTTCTGTGATCTGAGAAAATCTGTGATGTAATAGTGACACGATTCGTATGTCACGGAAGAAGCAAGGGTTCCGCCGCACAGTTCGAGCTATCCACAGGCGCAGTCGTGAGTTGATGATGATCGTCAAGGGAGTGCTCTCTACAGATCACCCCGTTATGGCGCACATCGTCCCCATGCGCCGCTGCAATCTCGCTTGCGCATATTGTAATGAGTACGACAACGTATCCAAGCCGGTCGCAATGGATGTCATGCGCGAACGCGTCGATCACCTTGCGCGCCTGGGGACAACCATCGTCACCATCAGTGGCGGCGAACCTCTGCTGCACCCCGAACTCGACGACATCATCCGTTACATGCGTCGCCGCGGCATCATCACCGGCCTCATCACCAACGGCTACCTGCTAACGGCGGACCGCATCAAGCGCCTCAACGACGCCGGCCTCGACCATATGCAGATCAGCATCGATAACGTGATGCCCGACGATGTCTCCAAGAAGAGCCTGAAGGTTCTCGACAAGAAGCTGCAACTCTTAGCCGATCATGCGGACTTTCACGTCAACATCAACAGCGTGGTTGGTGCCGGGCTGAAGAATCCGCACGACGCTCTCGTAGTAGGGCGCCGCGCCCGCGCACTGGGCTTCACTTCCACTGTCGGAATTATTCATGATGGCGACGGCCAGCTCCGCCCCTTGCGTCCACAGGAGCGCGAAGTCTTCCTGAAGATGAAGAAGCTTGAGCGCCGCAACTACTCGCGCCTCAACTACTTTCAGGACAACATAGCCGACGGCAAGTCCAACAACTGGCGATGCCGTGCTGGCGCGCGCTATCTCTACATTTGCGAAGAAGGATTGGTTCACTACTGCTCACAGCAGCGCGGATACCCCGGCAAGCCCCTTGCCGAGTACACGGTCGATGACATTCGCCGCGAGTTCGTTACCGAAAAGGGTTGCGCCCCCCATTGCACCGTCTCTTGCGTGCACCAGGTTAGCTACATGGATTTTTGGCGCGCGCCGCAAACCCGCCAGCCTGACCCTAAAGAGGTCAACGTGGGCGAACTTGTCCAAATCGAGTAGGCGAAGCGAATATTACATTCGGCTACGATTGCACGTCAGCAAACGAGAACACCCTCCACTTGGAGGGTGTTCTCGTTGACAGCTTTCGGCTATGCCACTCGGGGCGACGCGACGACCGGGGCGCGATCCCGGCGCTCTTTCGCGCCAGCCGCGTCGAGCACTTCGCTGATTCGCGCCAGCGCGAACGCCGACAGTGCAATCTCCACATCGCGCACGGCAACGTCGAAGAACCTGCCCATCACTACGAGGTTCCCCGCAATCGCAAGCAGCCAGATCATCGCGATATATCCGCCCCAACGCGTCCATCCCGCAAGGATTGCCAGTCCCACAACCATCTCCACTACACCAACCATGTGCATAAAGGTTTGTGGCGAAACTGGCACGATCCTTGTCGCCAGCGGGTTCAGGTACATCGGCCAGTTCACCAGCAGGTTCGTAAACTTGTCCGCCCCGGCCAGGAATGGCCCCAGGCCCAACCCCACTCTCAACGTCCACCAAACGACATTCAATCTGCTATCCCTCTGCATGAATGACCTCCTGTCAAATAGAGCGGGGAGGGACAGATTGGTAACAACTTTCTTGCGTTGACATATCCATGTCGCCTTCCGCAATCAGATCGCTGAAAGTTTTTCTCTCACGTTTGCAACCGATCGCAAACTCGCGACTCTATGTATGCAGGGGAATTGGTAACCATGAACTCAACGGCGGTAAATTCGTCCATCAGCACGGAACTGAACGATGAGCAGGTGGTTGTGCGCGTTCTCGCAGGCGAAACGGGACTTTTCGAAATCCTGATGCGCCGCTACAACCAGCGCCTGTATCGCACTGCACGTAGCATCCTGCGCAACGATCACGAGGCAGAGGACGTCATGCAGGACAGCTACGTCCGCGCCTACACTCATCTCGCGCAATTTGCAGGACGCGCCAAGTTCAGCACATGGCTGACGCGCATCGCCGTGCATGAGGCGCTCTCTCGCCTGCACAAGCAGAACCGCTCCGTTGCCCTCCCCGGCGAAGACCGAGGCGACATCCAGATGACGACCAATCCCGCAACCGGCCCTGAAGAACAAGCGTCAAGCGCCGAACTGCACAAACTATTGGAAGAATCCATCGACGCGCTTCCAGCCCACTACCGCACCGTGTTCGTTCTCCGAATGGTTGAACAACTCAGCACGGAAGACACCGCGACCGCGCTCGACCTCACACCGGACATCGTTAAGATTCGCCTGCACCGTGCCCGCGCCATGATGCGCAAGCACCT
>DATMYA010000045.1 GCA_035561135.1 Clostridia bacterium | reverse complement strand
TTATCAGGACCTCCGTTGCGGCCCAAGGATGCTTACGGACTGAAAAGCGCGGGACTGCAAATGAACTACGAATCCGCGAACAATTGATTGAACGTAATTCTGTGACACTGGTAACCTATCGTCAAGGTACTTAGGTAACCTGTGCTGGCGGTTCAGCGCCCCCTCTTGCACCGCACTGTGATCTTCGCTGCCCCGTGGGCTGGTGGCCTACACCTCCCTATGTCTCAGTTCTCGTACCGACACGGTGCCCCCATCTGGTAGCTTTCGGCATTACGCAACGGGAGGGGACGGAGTGGTTCAAATCAAATTGCGGTGGACCGCTGACAGGCGGGTGGGCCGAGTGCCGCGCTACCGATCGCTCCGGACTAGAAATGGAATAAGACCCACATCTGCCTGAAGTTGGCAGATGTGGGTCTTTGATTCGGGATTCCGCAGGCCTTCGCCGAACCCAGCATCATCTTTTTTGTTGTGAACGTTGCATTAGGAGTGCTCAATGAATTTTCAGCAAACTGTCGCTGACCGGAAAGGCTCTCGGGTTGCATTTCAAGGCGAGCACGGTGCATTCAGTGAGCAGGCAATTTCGCTGCTGTTTCCGTGCGAAGTTGCGACAGTTCCTTGCCACACCTTCGATGACTTGTTCGCGGCTGTGCCGCAGGATCGCGCTGAGTTCGCGCTTGTCCCGCTCGAGAACACTCTTGCCGGGAACATCCCGCGCTGTTACGAACTGCTCTACCAGAGTGAACTGACCATCCACGCCGAGGCGATCCTTCCCATCCACCACTGCATCATCGGATGTGAGGGCGCAACATTGGATCACCTCCGTGCCGTGCAGTCGCACCCCGTGGCACTCGACCAGTGCGAGAGCTTTTTCCGGACGCATCCCCACATTCAAAGGAAGGTAGCTGAAGATACGGCAGGAAGCGTGCGCGATGTGGTCGAACGCAACGACCCGGCGCTGGCTGCCATCGCCGGCGAACACGCCGCGCGGGTTTACGGCGGCTCAATCCTGCTGCGAAATGTGGAAGATTATCCGGAGAACCTCACGCGCTTCGGGCTGCTCGCGCCTGGGATGCTCGGCAGAGGAGGAGATAAGCGCTCGCTTGCGGTGAAGCTTAAGCACTATCCGGGCGGCCTCTATGCCGCCCTCGCTCCGTTCGCAAAACACCAGATCAATCTACTCAATATTATCTGTCGCCCGATTAAAGGTCGCCCCTGGGAGTACCTGTTCTTTATCGATCTGGCCGCCTCCGGCACCGACGATCGCATGGCCGAGGCGATGAGAGAGCTTGAAGGTGCAGTGGAGGAGATGAAGGTTCTGGGCGCGTACGCATCAGCGGGTACACCGGTCAGCACGTAAGCGGTTAACGATGCGAAACATCGTACGTTCGTTACGTTCGCTAGGACTTCTGGTTCGTAAACGCCACCAACTGTTCAAGCTTCTCCCGTGCAGCACCAGAGTCGAGCGATCTGGCAGCTTCGGGCACGGCCTCATGGATTGAATCGAAGCGACCAGCGGCCACCAACGCGGCAGCAGCGTTGAGGATGACCACGTCGCGACGTGCGGAGTGTGTACCACTCAGGATTTCTCGGATGATGTGCGCGTTCGTAATGGCGTCTCCGCCAACAATGTCGTCGAACGACGCTCGCCTCAGGCCGAAATCTTCCGGCGTTACTTCATACGTTCGCACGCGGCCGTTTCGAACCTCGGCGATCTTCGTTGGTGCCGAAATGGTGATTTCGTCGAGTCCGTCGCGTCCGTGGACGACCAAGGCGCGCCGCAGGCCGAGCATGCAAAGAGCTTCAGCAAGCTTCTCCACAAGTTCCTCGGAGTAAACTCCCACGACCTGGGCCGAAGCTTGCGCCGGATTCGTGAGCGGCCCGAGCAGGTTGAAGACCGTGCGCAGCCGCAGTTCGCGGCGAGCGGGTTGCACATACTTCATTGCCGAGTGCATCGCGGGCGCGAACAGAAATGCTATTCCGACCTGCTCCAGGCAGGCCGCTACACGCGCCGGCGGCAACGAGATGTTTACGCCGAGAGCTTCGACGACGTCTGCCGAACCGCATTTTGATGTCACGCTGCGGTTGCCGTGCTTAGCGACTCGAACGCCACAACCGGCGACCGTCAGCGCCGTTGCGGTCGAGATGTTGAATGTGCCGGACGCATCGCCGCCCGTGCCGCACGTATCGACCAGCGCATCGCGTTCCGTTCCGCTGACGTCGAGCGCCGAAGCCTGAGGCAGAGGCAGGGGTGTTGCAGCCCCGCGTATCGCCTCGGCGAAGCCCACGATTTCTTCTACCGTTTCGCCCTTCATGTGGAGCGCTACGAGCAGCGCGGCGATCTGCGCGTCGGTGGCCTCACCGCGCAAAACTTCTGACATGACCTGGCGCGATTCGTCGCGTGACAGCGATTGTCGATGGTTCGCAATCTTGTGAAGCGCCTCAATAATCATTGGAAACTACGTCTCTTGATCCCTATCGTACACCGCAGAGTTGCTACCGCATGAACGACTGGTTTACTCCGCGGTACTTTCAACAATATAATGGCCCGTTTCCATCGCACGGCAGGTTACTGAGCCGCTGAGCTACAAAGTTAGCCCCAGCACGCAGGAACTCAGTAGCTCCAGGGAATTCCCGTAAGCTCTACAACTTTGTGATCGAGAAAGGCCTAGCCCGGCAGGTGTTCCTGCCCGCAGCACTCAAAACAATTTATGAAAATTCACGAGTACCAGGCGAAAGCCATCCTGTCGAAATATGGAGTGGCAGTGCCGCGCGGCGAAATGGTGGAGTCGCGCGAAGCTGCTGAACGCGCCGCAAAAGACCTGATGCACAACGGCGCCAGAGGCGTAGTTGTCAAAGCGCAAATTCACGCTGGTGGCCGTGGCAAGGGCGGCGGCGTAAAGATTGCGAAAACGGTCGAAGAGGCCGGACAGTACGCCGAGAAGATTCTCGGAATGCAACTGGTCACGCACCAGACTGGTCCCGAGGGCAAGAAAGTTCAGCGCCTGCTCGTCGAAGAGACGCTGCCGATCGCGAGCGAGCTTTACCTCGGTATCGTGCTCGATCGTACCGTGTCGCGCCCTGTCTTCATGGCTTCCAAAGCCGGGGGCATGGAGATTGAAGAAGTCGCGGCGAAGGATCCCGGCGCGATCATCAAAGAGTACATCGATCCTGCTGTCGGCTTCCAGGCTTTCCAGGCACGCAAGATCGCCTTCAAGCTGGGATTAGAAGGGAAGCTAGCCGCCGCCGCTGCGCAATTCATGCAGGCTCTGTACAAGGCGTACGAGGACACGGATTCCTCGCTGTTTGAGATTAATCCCTTTATCACCACGACCGATGACCGCGTATTCGCCCTCGATGCCAAAGTGAACATCGACGACAACGCGCTCTTCCGCCACAAGGATATTCGCGAACTTCGCGATATCACCGAAGAAGATCCGCTCGAAGTGGAAGCCAGCAAGCACGGACTCAACTACATCAAGCTGGACGGTACCGTAGGATGCATGGTGAACGGCGCCGGCCTTGCCATGGCGACCATGGACATCATCAAGTTTGCCGGCGGCATGCCAGCAAACTTCCTGGATGTAGGAGGCGGTGCGAACGCCGAGCAGGTGACGCACGCGTTCGAAATCCTGCTGAGCGATAAGAACGTGAAGGCCGTGCTGATCAATATTTTTGGCGGCATCCTGCGCGTGGACACGCTGGCCAATGGCGTCGTTGAGGCAGCGAAAAAGACAAACATCCAGTTGCCCATCGTTTTGCGCCTGGAGGGCACGAACGTTGAGGCAGGCCGGGAAATTTTGAAGAAGAGCGGCTTGAACTTCATCGTCGCCGAAACCATGAAAGATGCGGCCGAAAAGGTTGTTGCCGCCGCTGCGGGCAAATAAGAGGAATCCATGAGCGTACTCGTAGATAAAAATACTCGACTGATCGTTCAAGGCCTCACTGGCCGCGAAGGCACATTCCACGCGAAGGCCAGCGCCGACTACGGAACTAAAGTTGTTGGCGGCGTTACGCCTGGCAAGGGCGGCACCACGCATGAGGGCTGGCCCATTTTCAACACCGTGCAGGAAGCCAAGGACAAAACCGGCGCCAATGCTACGGTCATCTTCGTTCCACCGCCGTTCGCGGCAGACGCCATCATGGAAGCCGTGGATGCCGAGATTCCGCTGGTCGTCTGCATCACGGAAGGCGTTCCGACGCGCGATATGTTAGCCGCATGGGAATACATGCAGGGCAAGAAATCGCGCCTGATCGGTCCCAACTGTCCCGGCATCATTTCACCCGGCAAGTGCAAGATCGGTATCATGCCCGCCAACATCCACAAGGAAGGCCACGTCGGCATCGTTTCGCGCTCTGGCACGCTAACGTACGAAGCCGTACATCAGCTTACACAACGCGGCATCGGCCAATCGACCGCCATCGGCATCGGCGGCGATCCAATCATCGGCACCAACTTCGTGGACGCACTCCAGTTGTTCAACGAAGATCCTGATACGGAAGCCATCATTATGATCGGCGAGATCGGCGGCAACGCCGAAGAGACGGCTGCTGAGTACGTGAAGGCTCATGTCAGGAAGCCGGTCGTGTCGTTCATTGCCGGACAGACTGCGCCTCCGGGACGCCGCATGGGACACGCAGGCGCCATCATCTCCGGCGGCAAGGGAACCGCCAGCGAGAAGATTAAAGCATTGGAAGCTGCGGGAATCGCCGTGGCAAAGTCTCCCGCTGAGATCGGCGAAACTCTCGTGCATGCCTTGGCTGCCAAAGCTGCACGATAAACACCCAGGCGGGCCGGCCATAGCGCTGGCCCGCATTCTTGTGTAACCCAAGTACAACAATTTTGATCAGAGCTGAACGGAGATAGATTTGAAGACTTTGCAACGCACACTCGCCATCGTAAAGCCCGACGCCGTCGCGAAGAACGCGACCGGCGACGTCATCCGCACTATCCAGGACAACGGTTTCCGAATTATCGGCATGAAGATGCTTCACATCAACAAGCACCAGGCAGAGGGTTTCTATGCCGTGCACGTTGGCAAGCCGTTCTACGATTCCCTGACGAACTTCATGTCAGAGGGACCGGTCGTGGTTTTGGCCCTGGAGAAGGACAATGCCATCGCCGACTGGCGCAATCTCATGGGCGCAACCAATCCGGCGAAAGCGGAAGAGGGCACGATTCGCAAGAAGTGGGCCGAGAGCATCGAGCGCAACACGGTCCATGGCTCCGATGCCGATGATACCGCGCGCTTCGAACTGAGCTACTTCTTCGCAGGATATGAACTGGCGAAGTGATGCTGCTGTGCGGAGCCATTGAGCTTCGCAGCCACCCCCAAGCGGAGCCGCAAAGCATTCGCAGCGCGGCCCGCAATTCTGGAGGCTCTGATGCCTAACGTTCAAATCACGATGCTGGAAGGGCGCACAACCGAGCAGAAGCGGAATGCCGCGAAGCGCATCACGCAAGTGCTGGTAGAAGAATGTGGCGCCCGCCTGGACGCCATCGTCGTCGCCTTCGTCGAAGTTCCAAGAGACAGCTACGCTTCGGGAGGCGTACTGATCTGCGACAAGCCGCCAAAATAGAAGTTAAATCTGCAACAAAGCCGCCCACATCGGGGCGGCTTTTTCGTGCATCTCCTCTGACTGACTACTGCGCAGCAAACGACTTCCAGAACGCCTGCGACCGAACTGAAATCTCTTCTTCGGTCAGATCTTCGATGTGAGACGAGATGCCCCAGACGTACCCGAACGGATCGATGACCTGCGCCATGCGATCGCCCCAGAACATGTCTGCAGGCGCCATCGTGGACTTTGCTCCTGCGCCGACTGCGCGCTGGTACCATCCGTCCACATCGGGTGCATAAATATGCAGTCCGCCGGTGGTGCCGCCCAGCGTCTGCGGAGACTGAACGGGCGACTGAGGAAACTCGTCGTTGATGAAGACCATGGAGTCGCCGATCTTCATTTCGGCATGAGCGATGGCTCCACCGGGTCCTTCCATCTTCATCACCAGCTCGGCATTAAATGCTTTCTTGTAAAACTCGATTGCGTTTGCCGCACCCTTGATCGTGAGTTGCGGTGTGATCGTGTGAAATCCTTGCGGAACCGGGATAGCCATACGACAACCTCAAGCGTGGAATTGCGCAGTACCGTGCGCGACCGCTGAAAATACTACAACAAAAACGCTTGGGTACGCCTGCTTCGGACAGGGTACCGAGAGCGAGCCTCACGATTGAGTACTTAAGGTGAAATACTAAAAGCCGCCCCCGGAGAGGCGGCTGAACAAATTGTTTTTTGCTGCAACGCAGAGCTAAAACACATCACGGCAATGTTTGGAATACTTCGCCGTTGATTCGTGTGCCCAGCGTGGGCAGCTCTGTTACGGCGTACTGCTGGAAGTGCTTTGAATCCCTGTGCGACTGCAGGGCGGCGTCGTTGTCATACTGTTCGTAAACCAGGAAATGGCGGGCGTCATCGCGGTGCTGGTGAACCACGTACATGCGGCACCCGGGTTCCTGTCGCGATGCAGCCGCAAGCTTGCCGAACACACGCACGACTTCCTCTTCTTTTCCCGGGTTCGCCATCCAGTTCACAACCAGTACCAGCATCGTCGGCCTCCTACTTGGTTTTACCCGCTGCCGCGCTGATGATTGCCGCCTCAAACTCCGGCACGAACATCGTCTGCTCGCGGTCTGGACCAGTCGAAACCATCCCGATCTGCGCACCCGATTCTTTCTGAAGGAACTTGAGATAGTCCTGGGCCTTCTTCGGCAGCTTGTCATGCTCGGTGATGCCCGCCGTCACTTCATTCCAGCCCGGAAAGTTTTCGTAGATTGGCTCGATTTTGTCGTAACCCTCTGCACGCGCGGGAATCTCGTCGGTTTTCTTGCCATTCACCCGGTAGGCCACGCAGACCGGGATTTCTTCGAGTTCGTCAAGGACGTCGAGCTTGGTCACGACCAGCCAGTTGGTTCCATTGATCATGTTGGAGTAGCGCAGAAGCGGCAGGTCCATCCATCCGCAACGCCGCGGGCGTCCGGTCACTGCGCCGTACTCGTTGCCCTTGGCGCGAATCTTGTCGCCCATCGCGTCGTTGATTTCCGTCGGGAAAGGTCCCTCGCCGACTCGCGTACAGTATGCCTTGGTTACGCCGATAACGTTCTGGATCGAGGTCGGTCCCACGCCCGTGCCGGTCACCGCTCCGCCGGAGGTTGCGCTGGAAGACGTCACGAACGGGTACGTGCCGTGGTCGATGTCCAGCATGGTGCCCTGCGCGCCCTCGAACATCACGGATTGCCCGTCGCGAATTGCGCGATTGAGCAGTGTGCAGGTGTCCGCAACAAATGGCGCGAGCTCGTCGGAGATGCGCGCGTAGTCCTCGTACATCTTGTCGGCGTCGATCGGTTCGCTGTTAAACAGCGCGTGAGCGATTGTGTTCTTTTCCATGCACGCATTCGCAATGTGCTTCTTGAGCAATTGCTTGTCGAGCAGGTCGGCTACACGCAATCCGCGCCGGCCCATCTTGTCTTCATAAGTGGGGCCAATGCCGCGGGAAGTGGTGCCGATCCTGACGCGTCCGGGAGCGCTTTCTGCGGCCAGTTCGATCATGCGATGGTAGGGCAGGATGACGTGTGCGCGCATGCTGACGAACAAGTTCGCTTTTGCGCCGCCTGTGCCCGGGCCGGAAACCTGAACTCCGGTCGCGCGCAATGAGTTGACTTCTTTCATGAACGCCATCGGGTCCAGCACAACGCCGTTGCCGATCACGGCGCGGCAGCCCTCGCGCAGAATGCCGCATGGAATCAGTTGCAGCACGAACTTCTTGCCGCCAATGGTGACGGTGTGTCCGGCGTTGTGGCCGCCGGCATAACGTGCCACGACCTGGAAATTGTCGGACAACACATCAACGATCTTGCCCTTACCCTCGTCGCCCCATTGGGCGCCGATCACCACCGCTGTCATACCTTTTTTCACACGAGACTCCACACACAACAGCGTTCTCGCTGCCGGATTCGCACACAGAAGACCCGCTTAGTTGCTTCGAGCAGGTAGAGATAAAAGGGAAGTTTCCTGGACGGCTGTGTACATGCGATTTTACCGTGAGTGGCACATGCACGGCAAACCGAATGCGCCGGAATCAGACGCTACGCTTCATAAATGCCTTGGTGCTCGAAATCCCTGGCGCGAGCGAGTGCCTGCTCGATGCTGAAGCATATGTTCTTGCGTCCGATTTTTTCCGCGAATTCCGCCTTCCGCATAAGCGCCGCCGGCTGCTGCCGCGCGCCACACAGGATCAGCACGCGCCCCGATGCGTGCAGGCGGTCGGCTAGTTCTGCGATCTCGTGCAGGCCCGTGGCATCCAGCGCTGTCATATTGCGAAGGCGCAGGATGACCACGTGCGGCAGGTCCGGAATGCTGTCGCTTACTATCGCCAGCTTTTCCGTCGCGCCGAAGAGGAATGGCCCGTGGATGCGGAAAATGCTGACGTGCGCGGGGATATCTTTGTCCTGAAGAATGTGCGGCCGGGCATTCTCTACGTACTCCTCGGTGACTTCTGTCACCGTGGTCGTTTCCGTCACTTTGCGGATGAACAGCAGCGCGGCCAGGATCATGCCGAACTCGACAGCAACCGTTAGGTCAGCAACCACGGTCAAACCGAAGGTGACCACCCATACGGCGATATCGTAGCGCGAGAGTTTGAGCAGCTTTGCGGTTTCGCCCCACTCACCCATGTTGTAGGCGACCACCAGCAGAATTGCTGCAAGCACCGCGAGCGGGATGAACCGTGCCAGCGGTGCGGCAAAGAGCAGGATCAAAACGAGGGTCAGCGCATGAACGATGCCGGCCACAGGCGTACGCGCCCCGGAGCGGACGTTCGTGGCCGTGCGGGCAATCGCGCCCGTCGCAGGCAAGCCTCCGAAAATGGGGGAGGCAATATTCGCAATGCCTTGCGCCATCAATTCCACATTCGGATTATGGCGATCGCCACTCATTCGGTCCGCGACCACGGCTGACATCAGCGACTCGATCGCGCCCAGCATAGCAATCGTCACAGCCGGCGAGATGAGCGTCAGCATCAGGTCGGGCCGGAACTGCGGGACTTTCAAGTGCGGCATGCCGGAAGGTATCCCTCCGAAACGCGAGCCAATCGTCTCCACCGGGAGGCGAAATACAACGACCGCAGCGGTGCCGAGCACCAGCACAACGATGTATCCGGGGACGCGCTTCATGAACCTGGAGCACAGCAGAATGATGGCCACTGCCGAAATCGCAAGCACGGTGGCTTGCCACGATGCCGTAGAGCCCTGCAACGCAAGTTCGCGAATACGCTTGATGAATTCGCTAGGAACGTGCTCGACCTGCAGGCCGAAGAAGTCCTTGATCTGCGTGCTCGCGATGAGCACCGCAATGCCGTTGGTGAATCCGAGCACGACCGGACGCGGGATGAATTTTACGGCCGAGCCCAGCCCGGTCACTCCCATCGCCAGCAGCAAAACGCCGGCCATCATGGTGCACATGAACAGGCCATCGACACCGTGGCGCGCCACGATTGCAGCGATTACCACGACGAAAGCGCCGGTCGGGCCACCGATCTGTACGCGCGAGCCACCGAACGCCGAGATGATAAACCCGGTGACCACCGCGCAATAGATGCCCGACTGCGGCGAGAGTCCCGACGCGATAGCGAAAGCCATCGCCAGTGGCAACGCGACCATTCCTACGGTTACGCCCGCAAGTAGGTCAGCGAAGAAGTCTTTTCGAGAATAGTTAGAGAGACAGAGCAGCGATTTGGGAAGCCAAGATTCCATAGTCTTAAGCGGGAACTCTGGATGATCTTACCCTTCCAACCTCAACTGTGTATGTGAGGTGATCCCTTTAGATCGTTCGCAGTGCACTCAATGGTCTTGCGTCTGTCGGCCACGACCATGCGCGCGCTGCGTTAAACTGGCAGAAATGCCAGAACTGCCCGAAGTGGAGACCATCGCGAACGGTTTGCAGAAGCGCGTGGCTGGTGACGTCATCGAGTCTGTCTGGTTAAGCGGGCGCGCGCAGGTGTTGAAGTCTCCCGCGCAGGAAATTGCCGCCATGCTGGAAGGCGCGCGTATCCGCCTCGTTCGGCGGGTGGGCAAGCACATTGCAATCGACCTCGCCGAATCCGAGCCGCACAGCGGAGAGTATCTACTTCGCGGGCAGTGGATCGTGCACCTGGGAATGACCGGGCGCATAATCATCGCAGAGCCCCAGGCCGAACTCGTAAAGCACACGCACCTCATCGCCACGCTCGCCTCCGGCAAAGAGTTGCGTTATGTCGATCCTCGCATGTTTGGAAAGTTGCAGGTTGTGGCTGCCGGAGGATTCGAGGCTCCTGGAGCTGAGCCCATCGGTGCCGACCGTGAAGAATTCCGGCGCTTGTTCCATCGACGCAAGACGCCCATCAAGTCCGCCCTGCTCAACCAGAAGCTACTGAGCGGAATCGGCAATATCTATGCGGACGAGTCGCTCTTCCGGGCTGGCATCCGCCCTCGCCGCCGCGCCGCCTCGCTCACCCGGGCAGATCTGCTCCGCTTGTACGACGCCATCCAGCAGGTCCTCGCAGAGGCGATCGCCGCCGGGGGTTCCTCCATCTCCGACTACGTCGACGCGACCGGAGATGCCGGCTCCTTCCAGTTTCAGCACCGTGTCTATCAGCGGGAGAACAAGCCTTGCCTTGTCTGCGGCACCCCTATTAAGCGCTTCGTCATCGCCGGGCGAAGCAGTCACTACTGTCCTCGCTGCCAGCGATAGCTTCGAATACCAGCAGCAACTCCCTAATCTGCTTGCGCATCCCATCGCCGGGTACGTTCTTCGCTTCGCAACCCGATCGGTTGCTCGTCTTTGCCCCGGAGGTGTGTAGTGAACTCAGATCATCCTTTCAGCCAGGCTTCGAATCCGGAAGATGAACTGTCGCGCCTTCGCGAATCCGTCAGCACATACCTGGAGGCATCGCCGGAGCCGAAAGCAAGGGTTCCGATCACCATCTGGACGCTGATATTCATCTGTGCAATCGGTGTCGCTGCCACTGGATATTTGCTCGTCCGGCGGATGGACGTTAAAGCCCTGGTGCAAACCGTGGGGAAAATGAGCGGTACGTTCAATTCCGCCTCTGCCGAAGAACAAGACGAGCAAAAGGCCGAGAAGAAAGATGTCCCGACCAGGCACAAATCGCGCGGTCGCGCGCCTTCGCAGCGCACGCAACCAGCTGCACTCGCTGCCTCCTACAACGTCGAAATTGTAGATGGCCATGCGCTCTCGGAGACCCCGTTCGTCGCCAGCGCCATGGATTCAAGTGGACGCAAGATCCCGCTGAAGCCCAGCCAGGTGCCGGCGATCATCATCCCGCACGCTTTGCCGGACGCACCGCTGCGATTCGGTTATGCATCGCCATCTGCCCCGCATCCCCAGGTCGTGAAATCGTTGTCGCTGGATGAGTATCGCAACCTGCGCGGTGCGGTCGTACTGGAGGCAACGATAGGCACGAATGGCGCCGCGGAGGAGCTGGCAATACTGCGAGGTCCGGCAGAGCTGTTTGAGCCTGCGATCAAAATTGTGAAGTCGCAACGTTATGATCCGCCGGTCCGCAGGAACGCATCCCGAGTAACGACGCTCACCGTCACATTCAGTCCAGAAACCGATTAATTGTCATCGGAAATTGAATGTTTCTCCTTGGCGCAACTAGAATCTTCCTATGCGTTCATTTGCGATAGGTGTCGATCTGGGCGGTACAAATCTGCGCATTGCAGCCGTGGATGAGCAGGGTACGCTCCTAGAAAAACTCACGACCGGAACACAGGTGGCCAAAGGACGCGACCACGTCATCGGTGACATGACGGATGCGATCACTCAAGTTTCGGAAAAACTCAGAGGAACAGCCGAGTTGGCTGGAATCGGAATCGGGGTGCCGGGAATCATCGACATGAGCACCGGCATGTTGCGTGAATCTCCAAACCTGCCGGGCTGGAGCGACTACCCCGTTCATAGCGAAATCGAGCGTAGATTGGGCACGCAGGTCTTCTTGGAGAATGACGCGAATGCAGCGGCTCTTGGCGAGCAGTGGCTTGGCGCAGCGCGCGACTTCGGAAGCATGTGCATGTTGACCCTGGGTACGGGCGTGGGCGGCGGCATCGTGCTCGATGGCATGATCTGGCACGGAATGAACGGTATGGCCGGCGAACTTGGGCACATCACCGTGCAGCCCGATGGGCGGCAGTGCGGTTGCGGTAACCTCGGCTGCGTGGAGCAATATGCTTCTGCCACCGCCATCGTACGAATGGCGCGCGAGGCCATAGCCGCCGGTACGGCTCCTGAGTTGGCGCACGCCACCGAAAGTGAAGACAAGATATTAGACGCTCGCAGGGTGTACCAGATGGCGATCCAGGGAGACCGTCCAGCACAGGAGATTTTCCACCGTGTTGGACAAGCGCTCGGAATCGTCATCGCTGATTTTGTGAACGCGCTCAACCTGCCGATGTTTGTTGTTGGCGGAGGCGTGTCCTCGGCATGGGACGCCTTCGCGCCAAAGATGATGGAGGAGGTGCGCCGGCGCTCGTTTGTTTACGCCGCGACCGCGCCCGACCTGGCGGAGGCTGCTGGATTCCCCGACCGGAAAACGACCGTCATCACGCGAGCGTTGCTGGGCAGCGATGCCGGACTATTCGGTGCGGCGCGCATCCCTCTGCTACCCGCTGAGCGAGCCCGGCACCTGCATCGGCGCACTGTTTAGACCGAAAACAAAAAGGCCGCGATCTGCTCGCGGCCTTCCATACGGCAAACGCAGAAGCTATTGGTTGACTACAGCGCCTGCCGTGACTTTCTTAAGTGCCTTTACGAATTTCTCATTCTCTTCCGGAGTGCCAACCGTCACACGAATCGCGGTGCGAGCGCCCCAAGGACCGCTGAGGGGGCGAACAATGACGCCTTCCTCTTGCAAGCGCCTCGTAAGTGCCGCCGAGTCCTCGCCCATGTCGCAGTAGATGAAGTTGGCCCAGCTCTCGACCGGTTTGTATCCCATGCCTTCGAACTTCGCCATCAACCACTTCTGGCCCGCAGCATTGTTGTCCAACGCCTTTTGAAGGTGCGCTTCGTCGTTGAGCGCCGCCATTGCCCCCGCTTCACCAACCGAGGAAATCATGAACGCCGTGCGCACGCGCGCGAAGTACCCCATCAGTTCCGCAGGCCCAAAGCCATAGGCAACGCGAACGCCTGCAAGCCCATGAGCTTTTGAGAACGTACGCAGCACCACTACATTTCGCTCCTCGCGCACATAGTCGAGGGCATGGGAGTAGTCAACCCCGCGCTGCCGTGCGAAGTATTGCGCAAAATCGTAATAAGCTTCGTCCAGCACGACAATGACGTGATCAGGCACGCGTGCAATGAAGCGGTCGACGTCGCCGGCCGGGACCATTGTCCCGGTAGGATTATTCGGATTAGGAAAGAAGATGACGCGGGTGTTGCTGTCGATCGCCTCTGCAATTGCATCCAGATCGAACGTGTCGTTCTTCATGGGAACTTGGCGGAACTCGCCGCCAGCACCCCGCGTTACGATCGGATACACGATGAACGAGCGCTCACTGGAGATGGCGTTCAGCCCCGGACCGAGCAGCGTACGAGCGATAATATCGAGGAACGCCGTGGACCCGGCAGTAATCAGAACTTGCTCGGGCTTCAAGCCGTTCAGCTCCGACAGGCGCGCCTTCAGCTCTGCGGCGTCGTTGTCAGGATAGAGATGAATGCCCTCGGCGGCCGCTTTCATCGCCTGTACCGCCAACGGCGAAGGGCCGTACGGGTTCTCGTTCGAGGCTAGCTTGATGCACTTGATGCCGCTCTCGGCTTCAGCCTGCTTAAGCGGTTTGCCGGGCGCGTATCCACCCAACGCCTTGATGCGTTCCGGCACGAGTTCTTCGAATTTGCTCATCGATCCCTCTTCGGAAATTTCTTCTTAGATCCACCGAAACCGCCGGGTCGTCCGCCGGGTTTAGGGCTGCGACTTTTGCTGCTGCCAAACTCGCCAGATTTCGGTCTACCACCGAACCCGCCGGTCTTACGCTTGCTGCCGAACCCGCCGGTTGTGGATCTACCACCGAAACCACCGGTCCGGGGTTCACGACTCTCGCCGCCTTCAGCGCCAGTCTTCGTTCTTCCACCGAAGCCACCGCTCTTTGCTCTGCCAAAGCTTCCCGTCTTCGGCCTTCTCCCGAAGCTGCCTGTTTTTGGACGACCACCGAAGCCGCCTGGCTTAGGTCCGCGATTCTCGCCGCCAAACCCGCCCTCAGCGGGGTCACGGCTCGGACGCGCACCGAATCCACCCGACTTCGATTTAGTCGACGGTCGACCCGGACGATCACCAATTCCGCCAGCTCTTGGGCCGCTGCTCTCGCGATCACCGAAACCGCCGCTCTTGAATCCACCCGGCCCACGGCTCGGACGAGCCGCGAAGCCTTCCGGTTTCGGCCCACGACTCGGACGATCACCGAAACTACCCGTCTTTGACCGACGATCATCAGGCCGACGATTTCCGCCGCCAAAGCCACTGCTCTTGAACCCGCCTGGCTTGGGGCCACGACTCGGACGATCACCGAACCCGCCAGTCTTGGGACGGTCCGGACGATCATTAAAGCTTGTACTTCTTGGTCTGCTCGGTCGCTCGCCAAACCCTGCACTCGGCCTGTTCGGGCGATCAACGGAGCCTGCCATGTTTGGTCCACGGCTCTCGCGGAAACCGAAGCCGCCGGGCTTCGACTTGAACCCGCCAGATTTGAACCCTCCAGATTTGAACCCGGCCGACTTGAATCCACCTGTACTGGGACGGCGCTCGCGGTCATTGCGCCCCGTCGGACGCTCTGTACGGCGCGGTCGTTCGGTCGGCACTTCAGGCTGCACTTTACCTTCGCTGTCGAAGTGGCGAATGCCGGATTCTCTCGGTTCGCGCTCGGTTCGCGCTGGACGCCCGCGTTGAGGGCCGCGACTGCTCGGCCTTCCCTCGCGTCTGCCGGGACGCTCTCGCGCAGGGCCGCGGGGCGCTTCCGTACGTCCTTGTTCAGGAACGCGAGTTTCAGGTGCACGAGATTCTGCATTGCGAGGTTCGCTGCGGCGTGGCCGCGAGGGAGCCAGGCTCACCGGCTTGCCAATCGAGCTCTTCAAACGGACCACTTCCACCGGCGACAAGATGCGGAACTCGCCCGGCTCCACGTCCAGCTCAAGGGTTCCGTAGCGCACTCGTTTGATCTTCTCGACGTGGTGGCCAATCTGCTCGAACATACGGCGGATCTGGCGATTGCGGCCTTCGAGCAAAGTCACTTCGTACCAGGGATTTTCCTGTGCCTTGGCCAGTTCGATCCGGGCAGGCTGCGTCTTCACGGTCTCCGAACGACGCTTCATGCCCGGCAGCGTCCCGCCGAAAGTTCCGGCGCGAGAGGGCTCGGGAGGCAGCACAATGCCCGCGCGCAGCTTGTCGATGTCTTCTTCTTTGGGTTCGCCGCTCACCTTGACCATGTAGGTCTTGGGAACGTGCGATGAGGCCTTCGTGAGGCGCTGCATCAAGTCGCCATCGTTGGTCAGTAGCAGCAGACCTTCGCTCAGGAAGTCGAGGCGTCCAACAGGGAAGACTCGCTCAGGGATGGCGCGCACGAACTCCATGACCGTGGGACGGCCTTCGGGATCGGTGACCGTAGTCACGTACCCTTTTGGCTTGTTGAGCAGGATGTAAACCGGGCGCTCGGCATCCTTCAGAGGCTTGTCATCGACGCGTATGTGGTCGCTGTCGGGATCGGCCTTGCTGCCAAGTTCGGTGACGGTTGTTCCGTTAACGGTGATGCGGCCGGCGGTAATGAGCTCTTCTGCCTTGCGGCGAGATGCCACGCCAGCGGCCGCAAGGATCTTTTGCAATCGTTCGAGAGCCATGCAACTTCCATGATACAGGCAAGCGAACCATTACGGTAACAGGCTACTCACTACGAACTGCGTCGGCCTTCAAATCTTCTTCGGCCTTTGACTTTTCCGAGGTTGGCTCGTCTTCCACTGCTTCGGACTGAGTGGCTTTCGCAGCTTGAGCCTCGCCTATGCTGTCCGGTTTGCCTTCCATTGCTTCGGGCTGTGCTGGCTCAGCGGCCTGGATATCTTCAACCTGTTCGGTATCCTGTTCGGTCGTGAGTCGCTCGACTGCGGCCGTTTCTCCCGCTTCCGCGCTCAGATCAGCGTCGCCTGAAGCCTCACTCTGCTCCGCTGCATCCGGTGCGCCCGCTCTTACCTCATCCGCATCTGCTTCAGCGCCAGGTACGAGTGCAGGGACTGCTGCTTCGGGCGTATCGATGGAAGTCGCCGTCGGCTCCTGTTTGGGGAACAGATCGCCCTGACCGTCGGCCGCGATCTTTTCGAATTCTTCCATGCTGGGCAGTTCGGCGAGCTCGTTTAGTCCGAAACGCAGCAGGAATTCCTTGCTGGTTTTGTACAGGATTGGGCGTCCGATAACCTGCTTTCGCCCAGCCGTTGTAACGAGCTTGCGGTCGAGCAGCGTTCCAATAACGCCGCCGGATTCCACCCCGCGGATTTCGCTGATCTCGGGGACCGTGACGGGCTGCTTATAGGCAATCACCGCAAGCGTCTCCAGCGCAGCCATTGACAGGCGCACCGGAGGCTTCAGGCTCTTAGCGAAAGCGCGCACCACGTCGTGATGCTCAGGTTTGGTTGCCATGCGATATCCGCCTGCAACCTGGCGAATTTCAATCCCACGTTCTTCGCGATCGTAATCCGAGATAAGCTCTTCGATGATGGCGCGTAGGCGGGCCCTTACGCGGGCATCTTCAGTCGGTTCTTTCTTCGGAGCATCGGATTTCTTCTTCTTACCCCGTGTCTGCTCGGGCGCAACAACGCTTGCGTTCTCGATCGGAGACAATTCATCAACACTGGGCTCGGCTGCTGACTCCGTGCTTTGCACCACAATCACGGAGGCGCTGACCACGTCTGCGGCAACTTCGTCCGCGTTCGGCTCTTCAGCCGGAGAGGTGGTCTCTGGCAGCAGCGCTTCCTGCTCAGTGACGGATTCGGATGGCGTGTCCGCCACGCGTGCCTGGTCAGAAGACTGTTCGGCCAAGACCATGTCGGCCAGGACCATGTCTCGAACGAGCACCGAAATCTGTTCCAGCGTGATCGGCTCTTCGGCCGCGTAGATGATCGCCTCGACTTTTGCTTTCAGTCCCATTCGCCTGTGAACCTTCTCTGTCGTTAACTCGACTTCGCTAACTTGGATGTCAGTAACGGTGCGCTTTGGCTTGTCATCTCGCAGAATGTCCCGCGGCTGAAGCGGCCTAACGCCAGTCGTCGTGCACCGTGCTGGTTTCTCCCAGCACGCTATCGAAATTGGTGTGCTTCTTCAGCACGATGTCGCCGAAAACGTCGTCTTGCCGAGCCAAAACCGCCTGCAGGCGTATAAGTTCCAGGATCGCGAGAAATGAGCAGATCAGTGCCTGCCGCGTCTGCACGTTGCGCAGCAACAGCCTGAGCCTGATGGGGCGATCTTCCACCATCAATCGACGTCGCACGTACTCGATCATCTGTCCAACGCTGACGCTTTCTTCGTCCACGTTGTACTGTGGACGCTCCTTGGCCCGCTCGATAATCTTCTGGAACGTCTTCACCAGGTCGATGACATCTGCCGCCAACTCAGGTTCCGTACCCTCGGCATCCTTGAACTCTCTCAGCGCCGGATTCGTCAGGACGGCTTCTTCAATCTGCTGCTTCTGCATCAGCATCTGCGCCGCGCTTTTGAAGCGCTCGTGCTCCAGCAGCCTGTTTACCAGTTCCGTGCGCGGATCGTCCTCTCCTGCGAGCGCGTCAGGATCGCGAGGCAGCAGCATCTTCGATTTTATGTGGATGAGCAGCGACGCCATGTAGATGAATTCGGCCGCCACATCCACGTCGATCTGCTTGATGTGTTCGACGTAAGCGAGGTATTGCGCCGTGATCTGCGCAATGGGTATGTCGTAGATGTCGATGTTCTGCTTGCGAACGAGGTCGAGCAGAAGGTCGAGCGGGCCATCATAGAGCAGGCCCACGCTGACGGAAAAGGGCGACTCATCCTGCGAATCTTTGTTCGCGGAAGCAGGTGTTGCAGCCACCTTTGCTGACTGCTGCGGCTCGTTTGCCGGGTGCGTCTTGGGCGAGTCGCTCATCAGGCCTACTTCGCTCCCTCTGCTTTGTTGGCTTCGGCCTTGGGTGCCTCGTACTGATGCGAGAGCTGCATGGCTTCGCGAACATGCTCCATGGTTTCAGCGGCGGCTTCGCGCGCCTTTGCCGAACCTGCCTCCAGAATGTCCCACGCCAGCTTCGGGTTCTGCTCGAAAGGCCGGCGTCGCTCCTGCATAGGGTTCAGCACCTTCAGCAGATGATCGGCGGCGCGGCTCTTGCATTCAATGCAGCCGATGCCAGCGGTGCGGCACCCCACGTCCACCCATGCGAGCGTTTCCTGGTCGCTGAATATCTTGTGCAGATCGCCTACGGGACACACATCCGGATTGCCAGGATCGGTGCGGCGCACGCGCGCAGGATCTGTGACCATCGTCTTCAGCTTCTGCCGGACCACGGGCTCAGGATCGCTGAGCGAAATGAAGTTGCCGTAAGATTTCGACATCTTGCGGCCATCCGTGCCGGGCAGCTTTGGGGTGGGCGTCAACAGCGGTTTCGGCTCGGGAAATACGTAAACTCTCTTCTCTTCCGGCACGCCATCTTGTTTCGGGAAAAACTGGTTGAACCTGCGAGCGACTTCACGCGTCAGTTCCACGTGCGGCACCTGGTCTTCGCCGACCGGAACATAGGCCGCGCGGTACAGGAGAATGTCCGCCGACATCAGCAACGGGTATCCCAGGAAGCCGTACGTGCCGAGGTCTTTTTCTTTCAGATTCTCGCGTTGTTCTTTATACGTCGGAACGCGCTCCAGCCATCCGAGTGGCGTCACCATCGAGAACATCAGGTGCAATTCGGCGTGCTGTGGAACATGCGACTGGATGAACATGGTGCACTTTTCGGGATCGAGTCCGGCCGCGAGCCAATCGATCACGATCTCAATCGTGCTCTGCTTCACGCCAGAAGTGTCGGCGTAGTCCGTCGTCAGCGCATGCCAGTCGGCGGCGAAAAAGAAGCAGTCGTAGTTTTCTTGCAAACGCACCCAATTGCGCAAAGCGCCAACATAGTGGCCAAGGTGCAGTTTGCCCGTCGGGCGTATTCCACTCAGGACGCGCGGCTTCAAATCATTCACGTGAGTATCCGACATTACAGTTTCGCCAAAATGGCATTGAAAAAACTAACAACAGGGAACAGCAACTTCCCAAGGAAGCGCCCGCCAAAGAGCATCAGCACGATGATGCCCAGCATGCCTACGCGGTCGTACGCGTTCCGGATCGACTCTGGCAACAGATGGCGCAACACATGGCTTCCATCCAGCGGAGGCACAGGGATCAAGTTGAAAATCCCTAGCAGGATGTTGATCTGCATGAACTCGTAAACCATCAAGGTCAACGGCATCAGGCCGTTAACGTCCGTTAGGAAGCCAGAAGAGAGATTCTTTACGACTGCGTTGCCCGAAGCCGATGTAAGCGAGATCGCCGCCAGAGCTGCCACAGACCCGAGCACGACGATGAAGTTGCTTACCGGCCCGGCGACAGAAGTCAGAACATCATCGCGCACCGGATTCCTGAAATTGCGCGGATCGACCGGCGTCGGTTTAGCCCATCCAATCACCGGGAAGCCGCTAATCATGGCCAGCGCAGGGAGTACGACTGTCCCGATAGGATCTATATGCCGCAGCGGATTCAGTGTGACACGGCCTAACATGCGAGCCGTAGGGTCGCCGCAGCGCGAGGCCATCCACGCGTGCGCTGACTCATGAATGCTGATCGCAAACAGAAACGCTACGATCTGAAAAAAAATATCGACGTGCTGCAGTGTCATTCTGGGCTTCGTTTGCCGCCGGATTCGCCGGAAGTACAATAATCCACCGTGCGCCGAGTCGTGCTGAGGAGCGCGTCCGAGGCTTGGTTTCGCTTCCAGGTTGCCTGTCGATAGTACCACGCTGAGCCAGAGGAATCGTGCCGCCAGGTGTCGCGCCGCCCGCGTGTGCATTTTGAAAAAAAGCTTGCTTCCAGTGCAATAGAAAACCAGGGCCGCAGCCCCGGTTAGCAGGTACTGTACCTCGTTTACTTGTTAGGTTTGCCGGCGATTTCGGAGTCTGCGATCGACTTAACCTTCAGCGTCTTAGCCGGAATGCCGCCAACGATGTGGAAGTCCTCGACGTTTTTTGATGCTACACCCATCGAGCCCACAAGCCCATGCTCGCCGACGCGAACGCCGCTCAGCACCGTGGAGTGGTATGTCACACGAGCGTGCGGGCCTATCTCCGTCAACGAATTGGTCACGATCATGGAATCGTTCAGGTCGTGCGAGTGCGAATAGATGTTGGCGTAATCAGAAATTGAGGAGCCTTCGTGGATGATGATCTCGCCACGATCGTCGAGCAAAACGTACTTATGGATGACGCAATTGTCCTCAATCGTCAGGTTGTAGCCGAACGAGATTTCAACGCCGTGGAAAATTTTGACGTTCTTGCCCACATGTTTCAGAACGTGTTTTGCCAGCATGTAGCGAACGCGGTAGCCGAGCCAGTGATTGATAGCCAGCGGGGAACGATCGTACATCATCCAGAACCAGATCAGCGGTTTGCGCTCGGCATATTTCTGCGCGTCAACATCGCCATAGTACTCAGGCTCAAGGGTCGCGTTGCGAGGATCGAACGAGTGAAGCAGCGTCTGCTCAGCGAGCGAATCGGCTAAGGTGACTTCTTTGTACGGACGCCCTAGATAAATCTCGTGCAAGGCATCGCGTACGACTACGCTGCGGTGATTGGGGCCGGGATTAGCGAACTCACGGTCGAGCTGCGCGATCCACTCCAGGTAGGAGTTTTCTGCGGCATGAGTTGGAACAACGTTACGGTATTCGTATTTGGGCATCCGTTGGGAACCTGCGAAGGGTACGACAGCTTAGAGAGATTCTAACTTAGGCAGCGGAGGTTCAATTTTTCTAAGGTGCTATCTCTGCGTCAAGCTTACGCTACCCGTCCCAATGATGGCCGTATCTATTCGTAGCGGAAGACGGAAGCGGCTGTCCAGTCCGACGCGCGGGTACCTGGGCTTGAGGTAGCGGTCAACGAAGAACTGCATGGCCGCCCGAGGTACCTCTAGCCCATCGATGCTCATGGATTCGACGCGCACCGAGCCCTCGCCCCCTGCGCCGGTCGCCTGAGCCACGACAATCACATCATGCACGCCAGTAAAGACCGAGAGTAGCGGATTCATTGAACTTCGCCCTGCCGTGAGCGCGTCGAAGTCAATGCGCGATGCAGCTGTGATTACCGCCGGCTTGCTGCTGAAGCGTACGCCTTGCACTCCCGTTGGCAGGTTAATGCCGCCTTCGTTCATGTAGGCGTTTATCTCGGCGGTCGTGAGCTGTGTTGGTGCCGAGTCCGGTTGCGACTGCTCCGCGTTGTGCTTAAGCTTCTCGACTTTTCGCTCCATGCTGAGGTATTCGGCGGAGTGGCCAGCCGTCGTTACCGAGTTCTGCGGTGCGCGCTGTGAAGCTGCTGCAATGTTCAGGACAGTGAGAAGAACGAGTACAGCCGTCGCCAGATGCTTCATCGATTGAGAGATGCCTCGGCTGCCGGAGGCGCGGGCACGGTCGCCACCTGCGGCTTTTCCAGCGTACCGGTCAGTTTGAAGGCGGTTCCATCCGCTCGCGTAAGCTGCAGTTCAAGGGCTTGATCAAGAGAGGCTGTGCCGCTCACTTCATAGATGCCGGAAACCGTCTCCAATTTGCTTTGCTCCAGGCGCAGCGTGCCCTTCTCCAGCGACGATTTTGCGCTGTAGCGGCGAATGTGCAGCGGCGTGCCCTTGCCGTCGAGCGCCACATGGCGCAGCGTGCTGTCGTTCAACTCGATCGCGCCATTGCCCGCAAGCGAGCGCAGCAGTTCTTCACCCGTCCAGCCCTGCATCTGTGCCTTGTACCGCGTGGAGAGTGTGCCTGTTCCCCAGGTCTCTTTGCGCAATGCAGCAACCTGGGCTAGCGAGGCGCGAGACAGCGTACCCTGCCCTGCATATTTCGGAGTCGAACCTGTGAAATCGGCCTGCCACTCACCGGCGTGATGTCCGCCGAGGGCATCGGCTTGCAGGTTGTGAAGCTGTACCTTCCCGTTCTGCAAAGCGAAATCACTACTGAAACGCGTTGCGGTCACCGCCCCAACGGAGGCGCGTTTCGCACCGATGTGGCCTGTGGCCTGGATGGCCGCAAGAATGGAGTTTTCCGTCTCGCGTCCAAAGAACCGATACCACGGCCGGCGTTTCAAGCGTGGGTTCAGCAAGTCGTTCAGTTTGGCGACACTCAGTTCGTCGGCTTGCAGATCGAAGCGCGTTACGCAACTTTCGCCCCCTTCGCAATGGCGGGGCACAGTTGCCGTTCCAGTCATATTCAGGGTGTCGACGGAGGCCACGATGCTTTGGAGGCGGATTTCGTTTTGTGAAAGGGTTGCCATTGCCGAGGCGATTTGAACCGGACTTGCGATACCCGGCACCTCCGCCCGCACGGCACGCAACTGAGCCGTGCCGACAGCCGTGGGCTGCACAAATCCCTTCCAGTCGCCGACAACGGCGACATTCACCTTTGCATTACCGTACAGGCCGAAGTGTGGCACGCCGACGCCCAGCGCACGGGCGGCTTGCAACAGGCGTGCGATTTCAGTGTCTCCCTGGATGGTGAACTCGTAGCCACTGGCGCTCACCCATCCGTCCGCACCCACTGGCGATGCTGCGCCCAGCGAAACAGGGAAGGGACGCAAATCAAGTCGCGGTTGAACCAGTGCGGCTTTCGCGCTCGCTTTGACATTACGTGAAGGCGTAATCGCGACAAGATCAACATTGCCGATGGCGAGGTCCTTCTCAAGGAAACTCGACTTCAGCACCAGTGCAGAGGCACGGCCATCGCCGCGAAACTCGCTCGCGCCGGTTGCCAGCCTCGAAACCTTGAATGTGCCGTTTACGACTCCGGAGGCGGTAAGGTCGGGCGGGAGGTCACGTTTTGCGTGTTTTGCCAGCGCGGCCAGCGCGTCAGCCGGAACGTCCACCAACCTGGCGCCAAGCGTGAACTCGGCCGGGTGATCACGGAAGAGCATCGTATCGAGCACGACGGTTCCGCTGCCAAGCGGTATGCGGCACGAGCCATAACCCCCGGCCTCACCCTTTCTGCCGTGTTGATAATCGCCGGAACATTGCGCTCGCACCCGCAGCGGCTCGCCACCAACAATGTCGTATCGGCGGAAGTCCTGGAGATCCGCATCGAATGCCAGCTTCGGAATCCCTGCTACGCCGGTTACGGTGCCGCTGATCGCGACTGTGCCGCGCCAGCCGCGGTCACGGCCGTAAATCAGTTTTGTGATCTGGCCCAACTGGCCGCGCTCAAGCGACCAGCGCACATTCAACGGAATGTTCGCCAGCAGTTCTGCCCTGTGGAAGCTGCCCTCGGCGCGCAGCGTGCCCGTGTCATTGATGGCAACGTCGGTGCGCATCGGATGAGCTTCCAGACGCATGCGCCACTCGTCTTCCCATGGACTCCAGATTGCGAAGTCGGCATCGGTCAGAGCAAAAACCTGCTTCTCCAATCCAAACTTGATGTTGATCCGTCCGCCGACTACTCCGATGTAAGGGAAGCGGATTCTGCCCTGCGGCTTCGCCGTCGTAGGCGCAGCCGAGGTGCGCGATGCGCGCCACAGGAGCGACTCCAGATTCAATTTCCCTTGTGGCGTAAAGACCAGGTTCAAGCTCGGATACTTCAGGCTCAAACGCGCGATTTCCAGCCGTCCGCGCCAAAGGGAACTTATGCGCAGGTTGGCCGTCACTTCCTCTGCGGTCAGCATCGGTTCGGCGCTGAACGCCGGATCATCGCCGACAACGACGTTCTGCATGTCGAAGCCCGGTTGCGGTAGCAGTCGCAAGCTTATCTGCTCGACTGTGACGGGCCGGCCGAGCGCTCCACTGAGCGCGTCTGCAATGCGAACCCGGTAACGGTTCACGTTGACGAATGGTGGCACAAAAATTCCAAGGAGGATAACGACGATGATTGCGAGTGCTACGTGCCCGCCCCGAGGTCGCGACATCAGTGCACCAACCGCAACATTCGCGACCACCGTGTCTGGTCGAAGAAGTGGATTACGACCTTGAACAGGAACGCCACGCGCTCACCTATGCCTTGCTTCAGGTACTGACCCGCTGGGGTCTCGAAGGACCAATAGATGAACATCGGCCGTCCAATCACGTTTTCCCTTGGGATAAAGCCCCAGTAGCGGCTGTCGTAACTCACGTCGCGGTTGTCGCCCATTGCGAAGTAGCCGCCTTCAGGCACCACAAGTTCGCCATTCTGAATATGCGAGCTGAGTACGAGGTGCCACTCCGGCGTGAGCGATCCGGCCTCTGAAGCTGGAATGGAAGGGAAGTTGTCGCGGTATGGGTTATAGCTGCCGTCGTGAATGACGTAGGGCTCATTCTGCGGTTCGCCATTCCGGTAAACAATGCCGTCCCGCAGATGCAGGCGGTCGCCAGGTACGCCGATAACGCGTTTTACCACGTAAAGGCCAGGTTCCGATGGGGAGAGGAATACCACGATGTCTCCCCTCCGCACGCTGCGGTAAGGCAGCATGGGACCAACCCAGTTCGTCTTAGGCGCCAGCATCATCCGATCCACGAAAACGTGGTCGCCGATCAACAGCGTGTTCTCCATCGAACTGGATGGGATTTCGAATGCCTGCAGTGTGAATGTGATTATGAACAGACCGATGACGAGGACGACCGCCATGGAGGCTATGAACTCCGAAGTCGTCTCTTTCGGTTTTTCCTGCTTCTGTTTTTCTTTTCGCAAGTTGTCGCTGTCCTGCAGGTAAGCGCTGTCTACGGCGTTGCCGCGGTTTCGCGAAGACCGGGCGGTCACCGCACGAGGCGGAACGTCCGGTTCCAGCGCATATTGTGGAACACGCGCTCGAGTGCCTGTCCGAAACGAGCAAGTTTACCATCCTGCGACCCATCGGGCGCAGCGTCCTCGTCACCATCGCGTGAGCGCACCGACCAATAGATGACCAGAGGCCGTCCAATTACGTTCTCGCGCGGCACAAAACCCCAGTACCGGCTGTCGAGACTCTCATCGCGATTGTCGCCCAAAACGAAGTAGGAGTCCTCGGGCACGATGAGCTGGCCGTCTTCCACCAGCTTGCGCATCTGTAGATACCAGTGCGCTTCAACGCTCGCTGTCAGATATTCGCCCGTAGGGAAGTTGTCGCGATAGCCGTCAAAGCTATGCGTCTTGTAGCTAACGTACGGTTCGCGGAGTTCGACGCCGTTCACGAACACGCGCTTCTTCACAAGGCGGATGCGGTCGCCAGGCACGCCGATCACGCGCTTCACGAAGTGCTGTGACGGGTGTATGGGATAACGGAATACCGCAATGTCGCCGCGCCCGATGTCGCGGTAGGGCAGTAGGCCACCCCAGATGCCAGCGGGGCCAAAATGCGCCTTGTCAACCAGGAGATAGTCGCCGATCAGCAGCGTGTCTTCCATCGATTCCGATGGAATCTGAAATGCCTGGACGATGAACGTAATCACGAACACGGCGATCACAACCGTAATCGCAAGCGATTGCAGCGAACCCATCCAGCCGCTCTCGGACGGTTCAGCGCCGGTCGCCGGAGCGTATGCCGGTCCGGCGCTCCCTTGCGAAACCAATGCCTGCGGCTCGTCTGTGCTTTCCACTGGCGGCTGCGCACACTCAGGCGGGTTCAGCTCAGGATCAGGATATGTTTCGGGTCCGAATTCGCCAGGTGCGGTCACTTCGCTTTGGTCTTCTCTTCCTGCAAATCCTGCTGCAATGCTCGCTGTCCTTGATCGAGTACTACAAGATAGCGCAGTGCCTGTTTGGCCGCGCCCTGTTCCGCCTTCTTCTTGGTCGAGCCTTCGCCGCGGCCGATGAACTCCGGTTCTACGCCTTCACGTGGATAAATGCGCGCTTCCACCGTGAAGGTCTTTCTATGCTCAGGACCTTCTTCATTGACCACAACATACGACGGCTGGGGACGCCCGAGCGCCTGGGTCATCTCCAGTAGCCGTGATTTGTCGTCCGTAACGGCCAGCACCTGTTCTCCGTGCTTTTCCAAAGCATGCAACTCGGGGTCTACGATTTCACGCACTATGAAGCTGTGCGCCATGTCGATACCGGCATCAAGGAACAGGGCCGCAAGCAGTGCCTCCAGCGCGTCCACCAGCAGGGCATTCTTCGCCCTTCCGCCCGACTTTTCTTCTCCGCGTCCCAAACGAAGGTACTTGCCAAGTTCGATCCTGCGAGCCGCGCGCACCAGGTGGCGGGCACTCACCAGGTAAGCCTTCATCTTGGAAAGTTCACCTTCGTTGTAATCGGGAAAACGGCCAAACAGTTCCTGGCTTACAACGAAGCCCAGCACGGCATCGCCCAGGAATTCGAGTTGTTCGTTGTCGCCGTGTCGCTCGGAAACAGCGCCGCCCGAAGACGGCGTCTCGCTCTCACGCGCGTGCGAACTATGCGTGAGTGCTCTCTCAAGCAGATCACGGCGCATGAACTGGTGACCAATCGACGTTTCCAAAATATGCAGAGGTGATGGGATCATAAGCACAATGACCCCGCGGCGGGTAGCGCCTGTGCAAAAGCACTTCTGGCGCCGCTGTGGTGCTGCCGCGGGGTCCTTTCCTTTTCGGCGCAACGAGTGTCGCGCAATCGAGCTTACTTCGGGGGCACCGTCGTCGGCTGCGGCGAGGTCGGAGCCGCAGCAGGTTTCGGGGCGGGGGCGTTCACCAGCTTCGTAAGGCGTTCCTTCTCCTGTTTCGCAAGCTGTGCCACCTGAGAATCCGCCGGCGCAATCTCTAACGTCTTGTTCGCGGCCGTCAAGGCCTCAGCGTACTTCTGCTGCTTGTCGAGGGAGAGCGTCAGGCGCAGATGGATCGTCGGATCGGGCTGCACAGAGAAAGCGCCGATCGATTTGCGGAACTGCGCTTCTGCTCCGGCGTAGTCCTTGTTCGTGTACGCCACCATTCCCAGGGTACCCAGGGCAACCGAGCGAAGTTCGTTCTTCGCATTGACAAGCTGCTCGGGAGTGACACCCGCGGGCGCCTGGATATTCTCAATCATTTCAAGGCCGCGATTCGCAAATTTCGTCGCGTCAGCGAGTCGTTCATTCTTGTCGAGATCGGTTTCGCGCGTGCGCTCAGCCAGAACATTGGCGACCGAAATCAGCGTGACCGGTTCGTTAGGATCGATTGAGAGTGCTTTCCGTCCAACCTCGATGACCTTGTCGGCGTTGTTGTTCTGCTGGTACAGCGACATTGTCCGCTGATACAACAGGCTGCGCAGTTCGCTCTCCGGATACTTGGCGGCGAACTCATCGGCAGACGTTTCCGCCGCGGCTGGATCGCTCGATTGGTTTGCCGTCTGGAAAGCTGTGAACTCTTCCGTCGTCTTAGCCTGCGGCTGCTTCGGCTGCGCTTGAGTTCCTGCGGGCTGTTGGGCCTGAGAACCTGCGGCCGGTTGCTGTGTCGGGGCTGTTCCTTGGGCGGGCTTGTTCTGCGCCAGCGCCGTTGAGGCCGCCATAACCATTGTTAGTGCTACCAGTACGACTCGCTTCATTCTGTGCTCTCTTCCACGGATGCCCGTTGGCCCGGTGCTCCGTTCACGGGTGATGTCAAGGTTTGGGTTGCTGCGGAACGGGATTGTACGGCTGTTGCAACCCTCGTTCCGCCGCCGTTTTCGTTTCTGCCGCGGTGTCACCCGCCTCCAGCGCCGCACGATAGTGCTCCAGCGCTGCCTGGCGGTCTTCCTGTAAATCTGAAATTCTTCCGAGATAAATGTGTGACCACGCGGTGACGCGCGGCTCGTGCGAAGCGCGAAGCGTACGCTCGAAGTAGGTGCGTGCCGACTGCACATCGCCACGCAAAGTCGCGGCCCGGGCAAGCACAAACAGGGCACGCCCGGCATCGCCCCTATTTTCGTCTAGTGCCTGTTGCGCGAGTTTCTGTGCCACGGCAAAATTACGTGCGGCAAGCTGCTTCTCTGCCGCGTCCAGCAATTGTTCTTCACGCTGGGGACGTACGATTTCCGGCGAAGAACTGGCAGCGAATTGCACAGCCGCGGCGCGCTTCACTTCCTTATTCACGTCGATGAAGTGCAGCCAGTCGCCAAACACGTCGCGCAGTCCCACCGGTTCTTTCTCGAATGTGATCAGCGCGTCGTAGAAGTAGCGCGTCAGTATGAATCCTTCGCCCATAGATGCATCAACCATGGCTTGCCGCGCGGACTCCGGCATCTTTGGACCGGCCATGCGGGCCTCTATGGCGCGAATGAGTGACTCCGTCACCAGTAGATCCACGTCTCGCTTATAAGTCTCGCTCAGTGGTGCCGTGACAACGGCTTCGAGCAACGGCTGGAGCCGAGCCATGGTATTAGCACGCTTCTGCGTCAGCGGGTCCAGGATGTAGTGCAGGTACGTGTGCCGAATCTGTTCGAGCTTCAGTGCAGGCCCCGTGGCGCTTGCGACCGGCGAGACCACCATGTAATAGTCCTGCCCGTAGTTGCGCGCATTGGCCAGTCCCGCTGGCGCCATCGGTTCCAGGTAGATGGAGAATCCCCGTCCCACGTAGCCGCTGAGGGGCTGCTTCAGATAGAGATCCGTCGTCATCAAGAGGTTCGCGACGGGTTTATGGAATCGTTCAATCAGAGATTCGTAGTCGCGTCCATGCCTGGCCCATATCTTTTCGAGGCCTGCGGTTTCGTAAAAATTCGCGAGCAGTGGGACGAAGCCGAGGACATAAACCGCGTCTGGCGCCATATCCGCTTCGCGTACCTTCGGCTCAAATGCCGGTGGCGCGCCGAGGTTGATTGCCAGGGAGATGTACTGTGCCAACTGCCGGGAATTGTCACCCTGCTGATGATCAACGTAGTAGCGGCACATGCGGTCCAGCGCGTCTTGAGCGCGAGGCGTGCGCGCAGCTTGCAATACTTCGTCGCGGACCTCTCCTCTGAGAGGAATCGAGTTTGCAAGGTCCTGATCGTAGCCGCATGCATGCATGCCTGCCAGGACGGCGAACAGCGTGGGATTCGTGTCGAGCGTCAGTTTCGGGGTTTCCTGCGCGGCAGCGGACACTGTAACCGTTGCGCAAAGCGCGAACGCAATCAATATTCGGCGAACGGAGCCCAGAGGAGCCTCCCTGAAATCTTTCTTATTCGGATGTAGTACGCAGCTAGTGTAAAGGGCTTAGTGCGCCACAATCAAACGAGGCTGCAGATTGAAAGCGAAGTGGCATTCTTGAAAGGAGAGCAGATGCGCCAGAGCTACTATGCACAGATCGCCGCTTCCTGCATCTGCCCGCAAAACCCGACGGATTGTTACCGAAATGCCGGAGTGCGCCTGCTGCCCGGGCAAATCCGTTTAGCCCTTCACGTTGATCTTAGCGAAGGAGAGGATAGCGCGGCCGCTCGTCGGCTGCCCGAAACTCGTCGCAGGCTTGAAGACCGTGAAGATCATCATGTTCTTCAACTCGGGGGTGATGTCCTTGGCGACTTCGGGAGTCGAAAGGATGCGGTAATCCTGCACTCTGCCGTTCGCATCTACAAACGCTTCCACCACCAAAGAATCGGTATTCACCCAACCGGTTTCCATGCCGAACGGCGAGAACGCGAGTTCGGGTGGCGTGTACAGCCCGGTCGGGACGTCGTTCGCGGCCGACAATTGTCCCGGCATCAGCACGCCGATAAGCAATCCAAAGATGATAATTGCGCTCACCATTCCCGCCGTCGCAGGAACCATGAATGCATTGAAAGCATTTTCCAGCCGAAGCAGCCAGACTTCAATCGGATTACGCCGTGCGTGCGCAGCTTCCTGCGAAATCATGACGCGCAGCTTCAGCGCCAGATTGGCGGGTGCCGGCTTCCGGCCAAGCCGCGCAACCATTTCCTGAGTATTCGAGAGCAATGCGAATTCCGTGCGGCACTCTGAGCAGTTGCGCAGATGTTCTCCGATTGTGCGCATCTGTTTGCCGCTCATAGCATGGTCCATGAACGATGAGAACAGCTGTTGCGCGTCTCTGCACTTCATGGCGTCACCTCGACTTCCTGATTGCCGTGTGCAATCGCTGGTCCTGACATGCGGTTCCCAGTCTCGGCCCCGACCCGGCCTCGGGTCTTGTTCTTGCCGTCGCTATCGGTATCCTGGCGCGCTTGTAATCCAAGTTCTGAACCCGATTCGCGGACGTAACGTTCCAAGCGCTTCTTCAGGGCACTGCGGCCTCGTACCAGTCGCGATTTCACCGTTCCAAGCGAGACTTCCATCACTTCAGCGATCTGTTCGTACGACAACTCTTCTATGTCCCGCAGTATGACAGTGGTCCGATACGGCTCAGCCAATTGACTCAATTCCAGTTCGACCTTGGCCCGTACCTCCTCGTGCATCACGTTCTCGAATGGGGATGACCCCGCATCTACTAACGTGTCTTTCACTGCAAGAGCAGATCCGGCCCCTTCAGAGTCGTACTCGGGGGAGGGTTCAATCGAAGTTTCCCGAACCTTATGCCGAAACCACCATCTCCGGCGGTTCGAAGCTTCGTGTACGGCGATGCGGTAAATCCAGGTTTTCAGGCTTGATTCGCCGTTGAAGCGCTTCATCCCCCTGAACACTTTCAGGAACACTTCTTGAGTTGTATCGGGTGCATCCGAGGGGTCATCGAGTATTCGATAGATCAGGCTATAGATGGGTTGATGATATTGCGAGATGAGCCAGGCGTAAGCATCCTCGGACCCAGCCTTGAGTTCGGCAATGATCGAGGCTTCTTCCGCGTGCACACCAATCGCGCCAGCGAGTTCGCTCACCGTTGTTGCTCCTGCCACGGCTCTCACCGCGTTGACCTCCATATTAATAGGAAGTTACTCTCGCAACAACTTACTGTTGTAACCCGCTTGCGCAGGAGCTCCGTTTTCGGTGCTCCACGCATCCCCAACTAGAACCGGTTATCCCTTCTGGAGTACCCGGCACCCGTGTTCTCGATCAATCCTGAAGACCGACACACGGTGACGCTTCGGCGAGTGCCCGTCTCGCCCGACCGTCCTGATCAGATAGACCCCACTAGCAGGCAATAAGTTCCCAAGCAGCGGAAATTCATCGAGCTTAAGGTTGGGCAGTTTGTGGCGGAGTTGCCGGCTTTGCCTTCTTTTTCTTGGGTTTAGAGGGAATAGTGTCGTCCACGACGATCTTCTTTGGCGGCTCCGCGGCTTTTGCCTGAGCTAAGGCGCGGACCTGATTTCTTAACTGCGATATCTCCATGTCTTTGGATATTAGGAGTTGGTCGAAGCGATCCCCGAGTTGTCGACGCAAAGCATCCACGGTTCCAACCTGCTGAGCAAGAGCTTCGTACTGGTCTTTGGGGCCGAACGCGCCCGCAGATTCGGTAAATGAGACAAATACGTCATACAGCACGTTTAGATTCCGATAGAGGCGGAAATTCGCGCCGAGATCCTGCGGGGCATTTCGAACCTTGCCTACCAGTTCGGGAAGTGCCGCGGACAGATTCCGCTGCAATGATTCCGCATTGGCTTGGGCCTGCTGCTTGACCCTGGAATCAGCCTTCCATTTTTCGATCCTCAGCTTGCTGATCTGGAGCGTGCTGGTCTGTGCCACTTCCTGAAGCCTTCCCAGGATGCGGTTCAATTGACCGATGTCCCCTGCCTGCACACCAGCCTGGTACGGTTGTTGCTGTTGTGGCGCTAGCTGCTGTTGTCCTTGCATTTGCTGCGTCGGTGCTTGCTGTGGCGGATTGGGCGATGAGAAATGGTTTTGTGACTGACGGTTTTGCGACAACGAAGCATGCGTCAGAGTGAAACATATGACTGCCGTGAACAGAATTTTTGTTTGCATAGTGATGGCTTTCTGTTTTGCGCTGCGCGTCTAAGGCGTGCAGCGAAAATCTTTCCCTTGGCTTAGATGCAACTCTGAAGCGCTTCGTCGGATTCCAATGCTGTTTGGTCCGCGTACCGGGCAAATTGTGCCTGGTACCGCAAATTTCCGGTAGAGCAATTCCGTTACGCCAATGCACGCTCCCGCTCGATCCGGCATCACAGTGTTTGCGCGTGTGCCCATTCAGGAACAGCCGGCAAGCGCGTTGAGTATCCAGCGACTCCGCGTGGCCGCCCGGAGATGCCTTTACAAGACCTATGAAGACGATTCGTATTTTGAAATTTCTGACTGCCGTAACCGCTCTGGTCGCGATGCTTCCCGTCGCCTGTCGAGGGCCGATGACAGTGGACAATTCGGGCCTGCCCTTCGGCGGCGGTAACCCCAATGTTCCGACGCAGTCGCCGATCAAACATCTGATCGTCGTTGTCATGCAGAACCGCTCCTTCGACCATCTCTTTGGCCAGTTCCAGCCCGGAAATGGTCAGACGGTTGACGGCCTGCGTCCCGGCGTTCCCGGCTTTACCCAGACAGATGCTAACGGCAATAGCTTCTCTCCATTCTTGCTGACCAACGGAAGTTCGGACGACCTGGCACACGGACACAACGACTATCTGGAGAGCTGGAACCACGGGGCAATGGACGGTTTCGTGCTTGCCCAGAAGACCGACGTCGTGATGGGCTACTTCGACGCGTCGATCCCGGGAATCTCGACTCTCTGGGATTATGCCCGTCAATTTGCTCTTTCGGATCGCTACTACTCCTCGGTGCTAAGCAGTGCTCCGGCACAGATGTTCTATGCCGTCTCCGCCACTGATAACGGCCAGCCGTTCAGTACGCAGCCCGTTTTCGGACCGTGCCAAAGTCCGGACCCCGCAGCTTACGAAAATACCGCCAGGAACGTGGGCGACCAGATGTCCTCGCGCGATATCGGCTGGGCCTGGTTCCATGAGCGGCTTGGCGCCTGCGGCGACTATGTCCCCCAACAGAACCCATTCCAATACTTCACGACCACCCACAATTCCGAGCACATACAGGATTTGTCTGCTTTCACTACCGTGCTCGACGCGGGACAACTGCCTTCCGTGTCATTCGTGCAGCCCGCGCCGTCGCACAGCGGACACCCCGGCAGTAGCTCCATTACGGCAGGAATCACCTGGCTGGATGGTTTCGTAAAACAGGTTCAAGCCTCCAGTTCATGGGATACGTCGGCCATTGTGGTGCTCTGGGATGAAGGAGGCGGCTGGTATGACCACAGCCCTCCGCCGCAGGTTGACAGTGAAGGTCTCGGCATTCGCGTCCCCATGCTCGTCATTTCGCCATTTGCGAAGAAGGGCGTGGTCGTTCATGAACTCATGGACCACACATCGCTATTGAAATTCATTCAGTGGAATTGGGGTTTGCCTGCTTTGAATGGACGGAACTCTATAGGCAGCATCAGCGACCTCCGTCCGATGTTCGCGTTCTGATCGAGGAACAGCCACAGCAAAGCCCCGCGATTTGATTGAGCGGGGCTTTGCTGTCCCGTAATCAGTTCCCTTCACTCCACCTTCATGCTTTGCAGGCGATACCGAGCGAGCGGCAGTACAGACGAGACTGTGACGCCTGGAGTGGGCGGCTTCGCTAGTCCTGTCTGTTCTGGAGAGCGCGGAGCAGGCTTGTTGAAACTGCGATACATCGCAAAAGTCAACAGGGCCAGTAATACTATCCCCAGAAAAATGACCATAATCCAAAGGGTCGCGCCGCGTCTCGGCGGCACGACCACCATCGGGTTTAAATCCATATTGAATCGGCGGTCCTGCCGCGGATCTGCCTTGGACTGTAACCTGGGATCATTCGGCCTACCCTCATACGTCTCCGAATGTTCGTACGACGATCGATCCTCGTTTGCCATACATACTTAGATGCGACGTGTCGTTCGCAAAACGCTAACTCCAGCAGCCTCATGCGATTCCGGCCGCTCATGGCGTGCGAATTGAAATGAGATCAGCCCCGCGTAAGAACAACCGGAAGCTGAAATTGGAAGCTGGAAACTGCGTCTTCCAAGCCGCCGGGGTCGTCCGAAAAAGAAATTGCGCTCTCCTGCCGGAAAAACCCATTGTCAAACGTCCTTAGTTGTAGAAACCTGAGAAGCTGGTTGCGCCGGTCATATCGGAATTCCCCCGCAACTGGCGACTTGAGAGCTGGCTGCGACAAGGCAGTACCGGATACTCTCCCCTCGCAGCCACTTTTAATAGAACCGAGGTTACAGGATGCCGGAGCCGGCACCACTGGAAATAGGGTTCGAAGCAGAGGGTATAGCCGCGCTTGCTCGGGTTCCTGCGGCGGTGGAGCGCGTCACAGCCGCCTTCGACGCCCTTCGAATGCCTGTGTACCGCTACCTGCTGGTCGTAACCGGTTCTCCCGAGGAGGCAGAGGATATAGCGCAGGAGTCTTTCCTGCGCTTGTACCGGCAACTCCGCCAGGGCGCGGCAGTGAACGACGCTCGCCTATGGCTGTTTACGGTTGCACATAACCTGGCACTGGATAGGCGCAGGGCTGGACGGCTTGAATGCAGGTTCGACGCGCCAGACTGGGTTGAGCTGATGGAAAACCGGCGCGCTCCGGATCTGAATCCGGAGCAGACGCTGATTCAAAAAGAAAAGTATCTCGCCTTGCGCAGGAACATCGGGTTGCTCTCTGCGATCGAACAGGAAGTTCTGCACCTGCGGAGCGAGGGTCTGCGATATAGGCAAATTGGGGAAGTGCTGGGAATAGGCACTTCGACGGTGTCCGACGCGCTACAGCGCGGGGTTGAGAAACTGAAGGCGGGATTGCATGCTTAATCGAACGAAGTATCGCGAGCAACATCCTGACGACGGCATTCTCCTGGCGTATTTGGATTGCGAGCAACCGGAGCATAAACAGGCTGAAGTACGCGACCACCTGGAATCGTGCTGGACGTGCCGCGCCCGGCTTGGAAAGCTGGAAGACACGATCTCCTCGTTCATCGACTTTCGCGATCAGGCATTTTCTGCGGAGTCGATGCAGCCGCCGCAGCAGTTCCGAGGATTTTCCTTCCGGCTTTCTCGATTGATTGAAGAACCAATCAAGGAGAACCTCTGGGTAGGAGCACTCAGGGCGGTATCCCAATCATGGGAGAGAGTTGTTCATCTCAGGCTGGCGAGCGGCTGGTTGGCGCCGTCTGTAATGTTTGCGCTGTTGTTGGCGATCGCGATTACGTTGTCTTTGCGCGGGCGCGAGAAAGACACTTTGCCCTCCGGCACGAGTCTGCTCGCACAGTCGGCATGGGCTGACACCATAGGTCAAACGCAGTTGTTGAGACGCACGCTCATCGTCGAGCAGAAGGACGCGACCACCGGACGAGTCGTGCGGCACCGCCGCATTGAGTCGTGGAAGAGCGGTTCTGGTCCTCGGGCTGTGCGACGTGTTTACGACGAGAACAACGCCATGATCGCCGGTACCTGGACCAAGACCGACGGTTCGCGCGTGGAATATCAGCCCAAGATGGGCGATAACGCGAGTCAACCCGAGGAGCGACTGCCTGAGGGCGGAAGCGTTTGGGATCTCTCCCCGTCGGCTTCGGAGTTCGGACGTCTGGTAGGAGCGGACGCCCAGCTGACGGTGCAAGCGACGCCGGCGCTTTACGTTGTCGGGTATGCCAACACCAGTAATAAAGCGCGGTCACATGTGCGAAGCGCAAGCCTGACGTTGCGCCGCCGCGACCTTCACGCCGTCGAGCAGGTGTTAGTGATTGAAGAGCACTCGGCTATAAGCGAGTATCGGATCGCCGAGACCGAGTACGAGCGCCGCAATTTCGAAACGGCAGACGCCAGGTATTTCGAACCCGACACCGTCGCTCATGCAAAAGCCGCCCCACCCGAGCCGCCTCCGCCGCCACTATTCGTGCCGGCAACGCTCGATGATGAAGTGCAGCTAATCGGAGGCCTTGATAGCGTTGGCGCGCTGGTTGGCGAACAGATTGAGATATCGTACCTTCCTTCCGGAGCGTTGAAGTTACGAGGGCTGATACCCACGGCGCAACGCCGTGACGAGATCCTGCGCGGGTTGGGTGGACTGGCCCATAGCCCGGCCGTGAAGGTCGAACTCGCCACACTGGATGAGGCGCAGAGTCGCGACACAAATTCAACCCCAGTGAGACTTCGCCTCGACGAGATCGAGATCGCGCACACCAGCTTCCCGGCGGAGGCCGACTTGCGCGCCTACCTTAGCGCGGCGGGTACGGCCGATCAAGATGTTGCCGGGCAGGCGTATCGGATCTCATCGGCGGCACTGGAACATGCGGGCGCCTCCCGCGAACACGCGATTGCTTTGCAACGGATTGCGGCCTCGTTTACGCCTGAACAAGTTGGCGCAATGAGTGGCGACGCGCGGGCACAATGGGAGGCACTCGTCCACAAGCATGTCACTGAGTTGGCGCAGCAACTGCGTCAGATGCGGGCCGGTGTTGGTCCGGTATTCGGCGTGCCGCCGCCGCAAGCGCAGCATGTGCGACCGCCGCATCCTGAAAACCTATGGGACGCAGTTCGTCAACTTAATGGGCTGGTCGCGTCGATTGACGAGGGTGTGCGCCGTTCGTTCACCGTGCGCGAAAATGGGCCGGGTGGCGCACCCGTTAAGCAGCAGGAGTTTTGGGACTGGGTTGACAGCGCAATCGCGCTTGCCGACAAAGCATCCTTGGAGATGACCGAATAGCGAGATAGCAGGCTCATCGTTGCGACCCGCTCGAACTTGCATAACGAGTCGCACCCCAACCGCTCACGGGAGTCAGTCGCCTCTGCCTCCCGTCGACCAGCAGACTGCTCCTAACACTGACCTGGTGTTGCGATAAATAAAATGTAGCTCCACGCCGCAAAAACTGCTGACTCGTTCGTCTTTTAAACATAAGCAGATTTTTAAGCCTTTGTCACATCGCCAAAGCGACAGGAGAGCAGGGATGTCTCTACACGTGGCTTTGCTGAACCGAACCGTTGTTTAACCTGCTGTTGGGCCAGGAAATTGTAGATTTCGCCGCATGCGGCTTGTAGTCGTTGGAGGGATTGCTGATGAATGTCCATTTGAAGAATCTGGTATTGGCAACGGTGGTATTTGTGGCGCTCTGGATGGCAATTCCAGCCGCCGCACAGTCTGATACGGCGACGCTTAGCGGCACCGTCATGGACTCCACGGGCGCCGTGCTGCCAGACGTGCAGATCGTCGCAAGAAACATGGCAAACGGCTTGCGTCGGCAGGTCAAGACCAATCACGAAGGCATCTTCGTCGTTCCGATGCTGCCTCCCGGAACATACTCGATCATGGCGTCCCGTACCGGGTTCGCAAATATCGAAGTGCCAGACGTAGTGTTGAACGCAAACGATCGCCGTGTGCTGCAGTTGCGGCTCCAGGTGGGCGGTACCCATGAATCGGTAACGGTGGCGGCGAGCGGTGTTGAAGTTGAGACCTCGCCTGCGACGGGAACCACGATTGACCAGAAGCTGGTAGAGACGATGCCGCTGAATGGCCGCACCCTCCAGGCGTTGATCTCGCTTACGCCGGGCGTGGTGACATCCAACGCTGCCGGCAGCGGACAGTTCAGCGTCAACGGCATGCGCAGCAACTTCAACTATTTCACTGTTGATGGAGTCAGCGCGAACATTGGCGTTGCAGATGGCATGCTCCGCTCGGAGTCTTCCGGCGCGCTTCCCGGATGGAGCGCGATGGGCATGACCAACAATCTTGTCTCCGTCGATGCGCTGCAAGAACTCAGGGTGAGCTCCTCTACCTACTCCGCGGAATTTGGACGTCAGCCCGGAGGGCAAGTCCAGCTGACGACGAAGTCCGGCGGCAACAGTTTCCACGGAACTGCATTCGAGTACGTTCGCAACGATATGTTCGACGCCTTCGACTGGTTCCTGAAGCAAAACGCCGTGCTGAACAACGCGGTTAAGAAGCCGCCGCTTCGCCAAAACAACTTCGGCGCGACGCTGGGCGGTCCGATCATCAAGGACAAGCTTTTCTTTTTTGCCTCATACGAAGGGTTGCGCCTGCGCCAGCCCAACAGCAACACCTTTGCGCTTCCATCGAACGAACTCCGCGCCGACGCTCCAGCCGCGCTCAAGCCACTGCTGAATGCATTTCCCGTTGCCCTGAATCCCGAAGATCCGGCAAAGGGTGGCGTTCGCTCGGGCGTTAGTTCCAACAACTACATTGCCTACTCAAGCCCCTCGCAGCAGGACGCTTCCAGCATCCGCATCGATTGGGCGATGCATCCGAAGCTGACCGTTTTCGGACGTTATAACTACGCACCGTCTTCCAGCGGCATCCGGGCGTTGGCTACGCTGAACCCAGGCGCAACGCATACCACCACCGTGACGGGTGGCGCGACCTGGATGGCAAGCAACAGCCTCACAAATGAATTCCGATTCAATTGGAGCCGGAACACGCTGGTCAATTCGTACGAGATGGACAATTTTGGCGGAGCAGTAGTTCCGCTGGAGAGCGATTTGTTTCCAGCGGGGTTCAACCTCAGCAATGCAAAGATTCGCTACAGCTTTCTAGGGAAGAGCACTTTCAATCTCGGTGATAACCGGCAGAACCTGCAGCGGCAGTTCAACGTTGTGAATAACGTCAGTTGGCTGCGCGGGTCCCATCTCTTCAAGATGGGCGGCGATTATCGGCGACTCGCACCTGTTTATGGCCCCATTGAAAACGCAATCAACATTGAGTTCGCGACCGCAGCGCTCATGCTGCAGCCGGGGGGGCCGAGGGCCACAAAGTGGGAGATCACTACTCACGATCCAGTAACCCTGATCAACCAGAATCTGTCGTTGTATGCGCAGGACACGTGGAAAGCCACAAGCAACCTGACCCTGGACTACGGCGTTCGCTGGGATTTCGCGCCCGTGCCGGACATCGACCAGGACCCCGGCATAATGACTGTGCTGAATTATCCGGACCTGGACAACCTCCAGGTCGCACCAGTCGGCACGCCTTTGTATCCGACGCAATACACGGTGTTCTCGCCTCGCTTTGGAGCTGCCTACAACCTCATCACCCGCAACGGCTATAACGTTGTAGTGCGTGGCGGCTATGGTCTGTACTACGACATTGGCCAAGGCTCGGCTCTCTATAGCAGCACCAATATGTTCCCGCACTACCGCAAGTACGGCGTTACTTACGACGCCAAAAATCCGGTGGCGACCTCGATTCCGTTTCCGATTGCATCGGGAGTGATCACTCAACTGCCGGAGAAGAGCATTACGCCTCCATTCGCCACTAGTGCCGGAGCGGCCTTCTCAGTGGTTGAGCCAGGTTACACAAAGCCACGCACCCATCAGTGGAACGTCAGCGTGGAACAGTCGATGGGTTCGGCGCAGAAGCTGACGGTTAGTTACCTGGGCAATGCAGGCCGCCGCTTGCTGCGCAAGTTCGACCACGTGCTTACGAATCATCCAACTTTAGGCAGCGCGAGGCTGATGGTCACGACAAACGCGGAAGGTCACGGAGACTTTTCGGACTACCATGCCCTGCAAACGCAATACATGGTCCACGCCAAGGCGGTTACCGTGCTCACGAACTGGACGTGGTCCCACGCGATTGACACCAATGACAGCGACTACGCGGTTACTAAGCTTGCAGAAGAATGGGACCAGGCGAAAGACCGCGGTACGTCCTCATTCGATCGTCGGCATATGTTCAATGTGGCGATCACTTACGACGTTCCCAGGCTGAAGGCCGATGCTTTCGGATGGGCGGCTCCGGTGATACGCGGCATCACGAACGGCTGGAGTTTGCAGGGCATCGCCAAGGCACAAACTGCGGCGCCACTCGATGTTACGGTTACTCGCGACATAGGCTTTGGCAGTTACCCTTTCCGTGTGGATGGCCCGATTGCCGGCGTGCCGCTTTGGATCGAAGACACATCGAAGGGCGTGGGCGGCGGCCGTCGACTCAATCCCGATGCGTTCTCGATTCCGGTGGAGCCCCGTAACGGGAGCATGGCACGCAACTCGTTGCGCGGCAATGGCGCTTACCAGATCGACTTCGCTCTTGGCCGCACTGTGAACCTCGTTGGCGAGAAAGTGAAGATGGAGTTCCGCGCCGAAGCTTTCAACGTCCTGAACCACCCGTTGTTCCGGGATCCTGTGGAAAGCCTGGGCAGTATCTCCGGCGTGAATGGCGTATACATCCCGGGCTCTTTCAATGCCAATTCGACCTTCGGAAAGTCAGCCACGATGCTGAATCGCGCAATCGGCGTCGATGGTCTGAATTCGCTGTACGCCATGGGCGGGCCGCGCTCGTTCCAGTTCGGCATCAAGCTGCGCTACTAGCTATCAACCTCGTGTCTGCTGTTGCAGCCATCGGCTTTAGCAGCAGACACGAACTTTACGCAAACCCAGCGAGAAACGACGCGCAACTTCTCTAGCTCGGATTTGTGACCCCGAGAGCAGCGAGTGTCTCTGGGGTTTCTTCAACTTCGCTCCGGAGCAAGCTGTCTTTCGTGAGCGGCAATTTTGAACAGGTTCATGTTGTGCTGAGGAGGATTCATTTTGAGAGTAAAAGGAAGATGCTGGAGAGCGGCAGCGCGCTTTCTCTTGATGGCCCTGTTAACGGGCGTTTGCGTGGCACAGGGCCCTGCGATCACGCAGGACCCGTCTGAGCAGAAAGAAGACACGCCGCGATCTGGTCCTGGAGAAAAGGTTTCGGCGGGAGAGCCAAAGCCTTACGACAAGGTCATTACCAAGGAAGCGAAGACAAAGCGCGGGTTGTTCACCGTCCACCAGGTGAAACAGCGGTGGTACTACGAAATTCCCAAAAGCGAGTTGAACAAGGACTTCCTTTGGGTTGTGCAATTCACAAGTGTGCCGCAGCCTATGGACCGCGGCGAACGGCCTCGGCCTCGCGTGGTTCGTTGGGAACGGAACAATAACAAGATCTACTTGCGGGAACGGAAATTCGACATGGTCGCCGATCCCAGCTCGGCCATTGCTCCAGCCGTTGCAGCATCGAATTCCAATACCATCCATGCGGCTTTCAATGTGGAAGCTTGGGGAGCGGATGAGGCTGCTGTTATCGATGTGACCAGCATGTTCACCGCGGACATGAAGGAACTGGGCCCCACGGATCTTGGGAAGGTTGACGCTTCGCGGAGTTTCATCAGTCGAATCGCAACTTTTCCAGCAAACATCGAAGTCGAGACCGCCCTCACTGCAAGCGATGTCGTGAATACCATACCGGCTGCGCCTGGGTTGCCGCCGGGCAAGTCGACGATTAGCTCCACATACCTCATGCATACCAGCATGGTCAGGCTGCCCGAGAAGCCGATGATGCCCCGGGTGAGTGACGATCGCGTTGGATACTTCAATGTGAGAAAGATCGATTTTAGCCGCGACGAGCAGAAGGTCGTGAAACAGCAGTACATTGCCCGCTGGCGTCTTGAGAAGAAGGACCCGAATGCCACGGTATCAGAGCCGGTGAAGCCAATCGTCTATTACGTCGATCCAGCAACGCCGAAAAAGTGGGTGCCATACATCAAGGCTTCTATCGAAAGTTGGCAAGTTGCCTTCGAGGCGGCGGGATTCAAGAATGCAATTATTGCCAAGGATGCGCCTACTCCTGAACAGGATCCCGACTGGAGCGCGGAAGACGTCCGGAACACCATTATTCGATGGATTCCTTCCACCACGGAAAATGCGAGAGGACCGCACATCGCCGACCCGCGATCCGGCGAGATACTGAACGGCAATATCCTCGTCTATCACAACATCCTGAACCTGATGCGTCAGATGTATTTCTCACAGGTTGCTCCTCTGGATGCGCGCGCGCAGAAGATGCCGCTTCCGGATGATCTGATGGGAAAACTGCTCGGTTATGTTGTGACGCATGAGATTGGGCATACGCTCGGCCTGAGGCACAACATGAAGGCCAGCTCACAGTACCCTGCGGAAAAATTGCGTGATCGCGAATGGGTTCACAAGATGGGCCACACCCCGTCGTTGATGGACTACTCGCGGTTCAACTATGTTGCCCAACCGGAGGATGGCATTGATGTGAACGACCTGATCCCGGGCATTGGTCCCTATGACAAATGGGCGATCTCGTGGGGCTACAAACCGATCCCCGGCGCCAAGTCGATGGATGACGAAAAGCCGACCTTGAATGCGTGGGCACGGGAGCAGGAGAAGAATCCTTATCTTCGCCATGCCGACGACTCTGCCGTGACGAGAGGTTTCGATCCTGGCGAGCAGACAGAAGCTACGGGCGATTCCGATGCCGTGAAGTCGACCGCACTCGGCCTGAAAAACCTTGAACGCGTTTCCGAAATGTTGATTTCGGCTTCGAGCAACGATGTTGGAGAGCCCTACGAGGAACTCCAGGGTTTATATACCCGAGTCCTCCGGCAGTGGAGCACAGAGATGGGCCATGTGCTTCGGATCGTCGGCGGTGTTTCCTCGAACAATAAACATGTTGGCCAGGAAGGAACGATTTACGCGCCGATTCCTGCGCAGCGGCAGCGTGAGGCAGTGAAGTTCCTCAGTGAGAATGCGTTCATCGCACCTCGTCTGCTTCTAAACCCAGAAGTCCTCAACCGGATCAATCCCGTGGGAGGACCAGCAAAGATCAGCGAGATACAGGCCAACATGCTCGCGGCGTTGCTGGAGCCTGCACGCATTGAGAGACTCCAGAATCTGGAAAGCGTCAATGGAAACACCGGATATAGTGCGATTGACTTGATCTCGGATGTCCATACCGGTATCTGGAAAGAACTGCGCGGAACCGGCGCGGTTAAGGTGGATAACTTCCGCCGCCACCTCCAGCGATCCTACGTGGACTACCTCGCCAAGCAGATGCAATCCAGCAAGTCTGCCGGCGTTCGGCCTTACTTCCGAGGCGACCTGGTAGCACTTCGTGGAGAACTGAAGGCAGCGCTCCCGCGCACGACCGATCCTGCGACCCGCATGCATCTGAACGATATTCAGGATCAGATTGCGGAGGCACTGGATCCGAAGCGGCAGCCCGCGGCTGCTCCTGCACGTTCACCACGGGCTAATTTCACTGCTGATCAGCAAGAGGAGTTCGGCTATCCTTTGAGTTGCTGGCCTGATCTTGAATAGTCATTTCTAACCATTGATAACCGTTATTGATGGCCTCCCGGGTGCAGCGAAATCTGCACCCGATTTTTATGCCCATCAACAATTACCGAGCCGGCAGTTGCAAACTCTTCGTCGATTGTTCGAGCGACGACAGCCTGTTGAATACGGTGCGCCCGTCCGCGTAAGCCTGCACAATCGAGAGCAGCCGTTCTTCGTCTGTTCCGCTTGGTACGGTGCCCGAGATTACAATGTGGTTCTCTCCCACACTTAGCCTCACCTGCCGTAGCGCATGCGGCGCCGAGAACAATGCGCACTCGTGTTGTATCGTGTTTTGAACCTTGGCGAGCACGTCTGTCGCCGATCGGCCATCCGAGCGCAGGCTCCCCGTCCCCCCATTCACAAACGGTTCTGCTGATGTTGAGGTCAGCCCACATGACTGAGCTTGAGTTTCGGAATGACCATCGGCTTGATCACTCCTGACACCGGCAGATGGAAATAGGGGACTGGCCAGCAGAACGTAAAACACACAGACCAACGAGATCGCCAGCTTCTTCCTCATCGTATCCGCCCTCCCCCGTACAGCTATTCGGTGAGATGCAGGATTGCCGTGTCGTGGCAGCAGACAGTCTCCCCGTGATCGCAAGAGTTGGTCAGCCCAGCACGCCCGGTACGAGAATCGCCTACTCAGTATTGGAGGTAGACCGATTACTCCACTTAATTAACTTCAGGTCCAGAACAAAGATTGAATACAGCACGGGAACAAGAATCAGCGTCACGAAAGTAGCGATCGTAAGTCCGCCTATCTGGGCGTAACAGAGAGGCTCCCATAGCGGGCCGCCGTGGAGTGCGAGTGGCACGAGCCCCAACACGGTTGCGCCAACGGTAATCATCACAGGCCTTAAACGAACGATGCCAGCGTCGAGTAGTCCCTCACGCAACGGCTCCCCTCGTTCACGCGCCTCTTCGATAAAGTCGAATAGGACGATGATGTGGCTGACGATGACGCCCACCAAACTCGCTATCCCAAGAAAGGCCATGAATCCGAACGACGTCCGCATGACGGCCAAGGCTGCGATGGCGCCTACCATGCCATAAGGAATGGCAGCAAAAACCAGAACCGGCTTGATCGCACTCTTAAACTGGATCACAAGCGCGAAGTAGATTAGGAGCACCGAGATCGCCATCACTACCGCGAGTTCCTTGAATCCTTTCTGTTGCTCCTCGTACTCGCCTCCAATTTCCAGTTGATATCCGGGAGGCAGCTTCTGCCGAAATTCATTGAGTCGATTCATAGTCGCTGAGAGGACCTGGGATGGCAGTATCCCGGGCTCAGGAAACGCGGAAACGGTTACCGTTCGGAACTGATTTCGGCGAACAATCCTCGGCATTGCCATCTCGGTCGAAACGCGCGAGAGCTGACGCAGCGGCACGCGTTGGGTGCTGGTGAGCGAGTACACATAAAGGTTCTGAAGATCGTCAACCCCGGCACGCTCTTCCATCCTCAGCCGTGCAGCGATAGGAATTTGCTTGTCTCCCTCCCGCAAGGTTGAAACCTGCAATCCGCTCATGCCTGCGGCGGACGAGAGCGCGACATCCAGATTCGTGATGCCGGAGAGGTTCGCGCGATCGGGGTCCACTTTCAGTCGCACTAACAGTGCAGGCTCGCCCCAGTCATCGCGCACGCGTGTAGCCGTCGGGACAGATCTTAAGATTGCCTGCAAGTCGGTGGATAACTGCCGAAGCACCGTAGCATCTGTACCAGAAATGCGAATGGAAACAGGCACGCCCACTGGCTTTCCCGTCTCGAGTTGCCGCACGTCAATGCGAGCGCCTGGAATCTTCCGGCTGAGCGCGGTCTGGATCTGGGCTACAAGCTGTCCAGTGAAATGCTTGTCTGTAACTTCGACGATGATCTGCGCATAGTTGAGTTGTTGCTGTTCCGGTTGAACGGAGAACCAGAAGCGGGGACCTCCACCTCCAACAAAGGTTGTGAGGCTCTGTAATACATCATTCCGGCCATGCTCCTTGCCGAACTGCTCAGCTTCTTCAGCGATAACTTTTTCCGCCTGCTGCGCGACAGCATTGGTTGCGCCCGCGGGCGCGTCTGCCGGGAGCCACACGTCAACGTACGAAAGATACGAGAGGTCCGTGGGGAAGAACTGCGGCTTGAGCGTGGTTGTCAAGGCGCCGCCAATGACCAGCAGCAGCAGGGATCCGAGAAATACTGCCCAACGGTGCGCCAATGCGAAGTCGCCGATGCGGTAGTACGCTCCTGCAAAGCCATGTGTTCGCCTTTCGGCCAGAGGCAGTTCGGGATTTTTGGGCGGCTTGACGATGTAATACGCAATCAGTGGAACGAACGTGAACGACACAATCAGCGCTGCCACGAGAGTGCTTGTCATTACGACCGGCAAGCTGTGGAGGAATCTACCCACATCTCCACTGAGGGCTAGAAATGGTAAATACGCGACAATGTTCGTAATGGTTGCGAAGATGATTGCCCTGGCTAGTTTTGTGGGACCAATCCAGGCGGCGATATCGCGATGAGTGCCCGCAGCTAATTCTCGCTTGATTGCGTCACCGGCGACGACGGGCATGTCAACGAGTAGCCCCAGCGAAATAATCAGTGTCGCGATAGATACCTGCTGGATGTCAATTCCGATTGCATGTATGAAACCGAATGCCATGGCCAGCGTAAGCGGGATGGAAGCTGCCATCAGCATGGCCGCTCGCCAATCCCAGAAACCAACGAGCGCGACGATTACCACCAGGATGATGGCTTCGTACAAGCTATCCATGAGCAGGCTTACATTCTCTTGAACCTGCCTAGGCTGATCTGACGTATGAGCAATTTTAAGATCTGGCGGCAACTGCCGCTTGACGTTAACTAGCGCTTCGTTCACCGCTTCACCGAACGCGGCGATCTGCTCACCCGCGCGCATTTGGACAGCGAGAGTGACGGCGCGGTTGCGGTGCCATCTACCATCTGGGCCGCGCGTCGTCATGTAGTTGAGATACCGGGCCGGCGTCTGATACGCGCGTTCGATGTCGACCAGATCACGCAGGTAAATAGGCGTCCCAGAAGCGGAAGCAGCCACGACAACGTTGCCGATATCTTTTTCGGTCTTGAAGTCGGCAGTCGGATCGACCATCACGTTTCGGGATGGGGTCTCCAGGATACCGCCCGGTGCTGTAACGTTTCGAGCTCCGAGAATGGCACCGAGTTTCGACGGCTGCAAGTCATAACCGGCGAGACGTTCTTGCGAATACGCGAGATAAATCTGCTCCGGAAGCACACCGCTGCGGGTGACCTTTGCAACCATCGGGACGCGCTGAAGATGTCTCTGAATCACTTCCGTGAAGTCATCAAGCTGGCGGTAGCTGTAGCGGTCGCCAGCGACAGCGGCGATCCTGGTCTTTGTCTCCTGTGGATCGCGAATGATGATCGGGCCCCACGCGTCTGGGTGCATTTCGTAGGAACGGAGATGGTCCCTGATGAACCGTTCGCCGTACGCCCGCAGTTGATCGTCACTGGCGTTGCTGAGGACGTCCACTCCAGAGCAACTGCCGGCAGACACACTGCGTATATCCCGCGCAATGCCGTCCTGCTCGGCTTGTCGCGCGAATATGGCGAATGGGCGTTCAACCAGCGTTGGCGTGATGGTGGTGGGATAGCAGTACAGCAGGGAAGTGCGGTCTTTTGCTGCGCCGCGTCTTCTCTCGATCGCCTGGCGCACGCCACGAGCGCGCAGCTCGATTTCTATGTCAGGCACGTCTGGGCTGGCAACGGTCAGCATGAGCGCCGCTGTATCTCCGAAGTCGCTTACCCACTGAATGGGACCGGCGCCCTGCGGCAAGTCTCGAATTTGGTTTAGCCGCTGGCCGATGTCCTGGAACTGCTCGGCGGTGTTCTCAACGCTATCCTGCAGACGGACGAACACAACCGACACATTGTCCTGAGTTGTCGATTCGACGCGATCGACTTTGGAGTTGGCCGCAACTGTCTGTTCGATCTTGCGCGTAACCAACTGTTCGACTTTATCGGCGGTGATCCCGGGCCACGGACACAGGGCAACCGCGACACGCACGGGCGTTTCAGGATCTTTCCGCTTGGGCATTTCCAGGTAGCCGTAGATGCCCCATGCGATCGTCGCAAACAGCGCTACCCACGCGATCTGCCGGTTCTGGACGAAAAATCTGGCCGGATTGCGCCCCTGCTTCTGCTGGTCCATGGCTACCTCAGGACCTCCACTTGCTGGCCGTCTTTAAGGACGGTTGCTCCGGTCGTGACGATGGTGTCACCCTTCTCCAGGCCGCGACTCACCTCGATATCGCTTCCGAGTACCTCGCCCACATCGACCGTACGCAAGCGTGCTACGTTCGCTCCATTCTCTTTCGCAACAATGAATACGCCGTACGTGCCCTTGGATGACTGAACAATGGCCGAGATCGGAACAACGGTTGTCGCGGAACTCGGGGCGCTTGTCGCGAGTTGAAGCGAAGCGATCATGCCTGCCTTCAGAGCGTGCCGCAAGTTCGGGATCGCGACTTCTACGTCGAAGTTCCTTGTCTTGGGGTCCGCTGCCGACGCGATTCGGCTGATCTTTGCGTCGAAGGTGCGATTCGGTAACGCTTCGGCCGCGATCGTCACCGGCAATCCAACCTTCAGCGATTGCACTGTCAAGTCTGGAACGCCGACAACAACCTTCACCCTGTCGGTGTTCGCGACCACGAACGCCAGCGTTCCGGAACCCACCAGCGAACCGACCTCCACGTTTTTCTTAACGATGTCCCCGGAGATCGGAGAGTTCAGCGTGGCATCGCGCAACGCGATTTCAGCCTCTCCTTTTTGTGCGTGTGCTCCACGCGCCTGGGCCTGGGTGGCATCGTACTGAGCGCGGGCGGCATCGTACTCGGGCCTGGTGATGCTCTGGCTGGCGTACAGCCTCGTCGCGCGCTCGAAGTCAAGCTTTGCCTTCTGGGCCACAGCTCCAGCCGCCTCTGTCTGCGAAGTCGCTTGCTGGAGCTTCTTCCGGTATTCGGAAGGGCGGAGTCTGGCGAGTGTTATTCCCTTCGCAACTCGATCCCCTTCGGCGATCTCGCGGAAACTTCCATCCTGCCCTCGCACCGTACCGAGCGATGTGATGTATCCAGGAACGCGAAACGCCAGCGCCACTTGGGAATCCGGCAACACAAGCGCAGAAAATCTGGCGTCCGTGCCGCGGCCGGAAGTCGTTTGTACTTCTTGTACTTGCACGGCCTGCGGAGGTTGCGGCACCGGTTTGTTGGAATGGCATGCACAGAGAAATAACGCGGCCGTTAAACAGGCGGCAGTCGCTCTCATTTACTCTTCTCCCATGGCTTTACGCAGATCAGCCAGCGCGCTCCAGTATTCCGACAGCGCTTGCTGGTACTGGAACCCGGCGTCGGCGCTCTGGGCTTCAGCCTGTAGAACATCCTTTACGAGCGCTGCTTGTTCTTTGAATTTGTTGGTGACAACCCGTAACTGTTCGCCAGCGGCATCTTTCGCGGCACGGTTTGCCTTTACCTTCGCCACGGCCTCGCTCCATTTTCGAAATCGCATTCCGACCTCTACCGCGATTTGCGACTCAATTTCCCGGATACCGTTCGCCGCCTGCTCGACTGTTTTGCTCTTCTCGGCAATCGCGTTTCGCCGCCGACCCCAATCAAATGGTTCCCAGGAGAAATACAGGCCGGCAGCACCGGCATTGCCCGGCAACACCTCTATGCTTCGGATTCCAAGGTAGCGAACGGTCAGGCTGACGTTCGGGATGTAGTCAGCCTTTGCAATCCTCCGGTCGTATTCCGCTAATCGCTTTTTCAGGTTCGCCTGCCGCAGTTCCGGACGGTTGTCGGCAGCTTGCTGGCGGGCAGACTCCAGCGATAGTTCGCGGTCACTTTCCTCTGGAATGCCGGCGAAGCGAAACTCCGTGGCGAGGTCACGACCAAGCAATTGGTTCATGTGCTCGGACTGTGTTTTCATTCCGTTCTCGGCTACCACTAACTGGTATTCCTGTTTCGCAAGCCGAGCCTGCACCTGGAGCACGTCTGCCTTCAACACGGCCTGCTCGGCCTCGTACTGCGTCGTGACACGTTTTACTTCCTGCAATGTCTTCACAGAGTGGCGTGCAGCTTCCAGTCCCGCACTCGTCGCGACCAGGTCGTAATACGCGGCACGGACCTGATTGGCCACTCGCTGCCGCTGCGCGCGCAACTCCTCTCGCGCAACATCACGCGCAAGTTCCTGCGCGCGTATCCCAAGGCCAATCTTGTACTGCTGTGTCAATGGCTGGTTCATTGCTGCCATCGCGAGCGTATTCAGGCGCGCAGGCGTACGAATATTCGTGTTCGTGGCTGGCACCGGCCCAATCCCGGGGAATACCCCGAAAACGCCGCGCTGGAAGGTGAAGTCGATCGGATGCAGCAACTCGGATTGCAGAGCAGATATCTGGAACTCCGGCAGTCGCCGGCTCTTGATGCTGCTGATGCGGAAATCATATTTGTCTGCTTCGAGCATCGCGTTTTTGATCAGGCGATTGTTCGCAAGAGCCAGACTAACGGCCTCGTCAACTGTGATCACCGGAGTGGCCGTCGCGCCCGTTGCGCTCGAGGACTGCGGGTTCTGCGCTCGCACACCAGCCACGTTCAGGAGAACCAGGCAGATCAGGAATGTCGGGAGATGAGTTGGTTTCATTGTTCTATCTCGATGAGTGTTCAGCCAGGACCGGAGCGAGATAACGATGGATTACCTTCTTGACTTCTGCAACTGCCCTGGCTGTTTTCCGAGTGTTTCGATCCACCAGCATCGGGGTCATCCCGCGGAAGATCATGACGCATACTTCCGCATGGAGTCGTTGATCCGCCTTTGATCGATCGGGCACAAGTGCCGCGATGATCTGAGTAATCCACTGAATTGCAGAATCAAGGAGAATCTTCCGAACCGCGCTCACTTCTCGCGAAATCTCAATTGTTTCCAGCAGCATGCCGAAAGCTGGTGCGGCGCGCAGGAACTCAAGGTACGCGTCGACCACCCGGTCAATCTCTTTGTGTGGATGGCGAGGTTCAAGGGCCACCATGGTCTCGCTCTGAATGGCGCGCAGGCGTTTGGCATAGCGGTGTGCGATCTCCTCCGCCATCTCCTGCTTGTTGCTGAAGAACTGATAGAGCGTACCGGGCGAAGCCGAGGCGCGTTCGGCAATGAGATTCGTCGTGGCCCGCTCATATCCGACCTCGGCGAAGACGCGCTCCGCTGACCGGAGAAGCGATTCAACCCTTTTCCTGCCACGCTCGCGGCGGAATGGTTGTGTTGGAGCTGATTTACTTTTCATGCCGCGAAAACACTTTTACGAGTAGTTACTCGCATATCCCGGAGTATAGCAAAGCGGCACGGGTTGAGACCACTTCAGCGGCATCTCTCCCGCCCCGCCATAATAATTTTTGTGCACGGAACTGCCGGGGTATTCTCCCGCCATGCTCCCGCGACTGTGCCGGAAGTAGTCAATTTCGAGGAGAAGTACATTTGGGAGACAATGTCAGCCGGGTTGCAGCGCAGTAGCATTTTGGCTGAAAGTGAAGCGAGCCTTTTGCACGCTCTTTGAAGATGCGCTTCCAACAAAGGACTGTGGAGAATGTGGCTGGTGGCCCAGATTCCGAAAATAGGCTAACCTCGACCCCTATATCGCTTTGCGTTGAGATGCGGGGCTTGTCCTTCAAATTGCATCTGGGCCGTTGTTACTGTACGTCGGTGCCGTGCGGACTTGAAAGATGCTTCGCGACGGCGGAGGTTGGCAAAAGTTCGAGGCCAAGCTGACTGAGTCTATGTTGAAGTGTTACTCTCGGCGCGAGCGGTTACCGCCATTTCCGCTAGTTCTAATGCCAGTTCGTCCCCTCAGTCTGCCAGGCTGTGCCAGGTTTCTCGTTGCAGGAAGCTGCCTTCCACGTTGTTCTCCATTTTGAGGAACAGTGGCCAGGGGACGGTAAAGGAGGCGATGTATTTGCCGAGTGATGCGCGGACGTTCTTGCGCGCGGAAAGATCGGTCATGCCAATGAGAGCGCGCGGATGATCGCGTTCGAGTTCCTGGCAAGAGTAAATGCCGATCACCTGACATCCAGCGGCCCATGGAATGCCGACATTCTCTGTCTGCGGGCGGGCGTAGTTGGCGAGAACGACGAGCGCTGAGAGCGCGTCAGGCTCAACGAAGAAGGTGACGCTCTTGACGTCATCATGGGCCGGATCGAGTTGCTCGAGCGGCTTGAATACTACGAACTTATCTCCGATGTCACGCATCGGCATGGAATCCAGAAAGCTATGTGTGCGCTGCTGGTCTTTGATGTAGCGCTCGCCAAGCAAGAAGTTATCGGCAAGACGTGCTCCGGCCCCTTGGGCCATTTGTTCCCCGATTTGTTTGCCGATGGGGTCGGATTGGTTTCCGTCGGAGAGGAAGCGGCAGAGGCACTCAATGCCGCCCGGGAAGGCTTCGTATTGATTGCCGAAGCCAAGACCGACACCGCCTCCCCAGCAGCCATAGGTGTGGCGGTCGAAGGCCGCGACCTTGCCCTTTGCGGCAACGCCGGCGATGAGACTTACGACGCATCCCCAAGCGCCGGGCTTGAAGCGAAGCGCCGACTCGGGCGCCGAATCAGCCCAGGTGAGAACCACTGGATTTGTCTTGAGTCCGATCGCCCCAGCGATTTTGCTTTGCATGGTGCTCTCCCTTGCCGATGAGTTGATCGTAGCAATGCGCTTGTGGACAAGATGTGACGGCAGTCACCGGGATTGCGTGCACCCGGGCTCGCCGCGAATGTTTGTCCAACGTCCTCTTACACGGCTGCGGTGCAGGCCAGCGCGTGTTCTACCGCTGCTTCGCTGTGAATGGTCGTGGTGTCGAACATGGGGACGGCGCTATCCGCTTGCTCCAGAATCATCATCAACTCAGTGCAGCCGAGAATAATGCCTTCCGCACCAGACGCGATTAGTTCTGCGATGACCTCGCGCAGCTTTGCTTTCGATTCGGGATTCACAACACCGTAAACGAGTTCGTCAACGATGACACGATGCAGAAGTTTGCGATGGGCCGGACAAGGCAGCATTACGGCCAGTCCAAACTTGTCGCGCAGACGGCTCGTGTAAAACTCCCGCTCCATGGTGAACGCGGTGCCGAGCAGTCCCACGCGCCGGATGTCACGGGCAATGATTCGTTCTGCTGTCGCATCGGCAATGTGCAATAAGGGAATACCGATTGCCTGTTCGACTTCTTCAGCGGCGATGTGCATGGTATTGGCGCAGATAAGAACGAAATCCGCGCCCCCACGTTCGAGTCGTTTTGCCGCGTCTACCATGATCGCGGCTGCTTCATCCCACTTGTCAGCGAACGTCCGTTGCGTGAGTTCTTCGAAGTCGATGGAGTACAGCAGGAGCTTGGCGGAATGGTGCCCACCGAGGCGTTCGTTTACCATTTTGTTTATCAGCGCGTAGTAATGCGCCGTGCTTTCCCAACTCATCCCGCCAACCAGGCCAATGGTCTTCACAAGTGACAACCTCCAGTACCTGGAATTGTAGCCTTGTACGTTGCTGATTGGACGAGGATGAGGCACGCTCCTCGGGCGTCTAAAAGCAAGCGGCGCGACACATTCCACGCTGTGTCGCGCCGTGCTGACGCTGCGTCTTACGCAGCGTTGCGCAGAAGGATCACCGTGGCATCGTCGTGCAGCCCGCATTCGCCGCCAAACTGACGAATGGCTTCCATCAATTGAGACACGCTGCAATCGTGGGCCGCGATGAATTCGTGCAGGCGGGCACTACCGAATTCCTGGTCCTGGCAATTCAGCGCTTCGGAGATTCCGTCGGTATAGAACAGCAGACGGAAATCATGGCAGAGGGTCAGGGTGTGCTCGGTGAACTGACTGGGAAGCAACCCGAGCGGCAGGCCTGCGTCGGTGTGCAGCGGACGCACTCCATCCTCATGGCACAGCAAGGGCCAGGGATGGCCGGCGCTGGCGAAAGTGAGCGTGCGACGCTCCGGATCGAGCAGCGCATAGATCATGGTTACGTAGCGGCCAGTCGGCACGTCGTCGAGCAATAACTGGTTGACTCGAGCCAGCACCTCGCCCGGACCGCTGGCGAGAGGCGCGAGCGAACGAAGTATGCCGCGGACGGCTGCCATCAGCAATGCCGCAGGCATGCCTTTGCCGGAGACATCGGCGAGGACGATGGCGACGCGCCCATCGCTGAGCGGAATGAAGTCATACCAATCGCCACCGACGGCGCCAGCCGGTATCCACTCCGTCTCGAGTTGAAAGCCCGGGAGCGCCAGCGTATTGCGCGGGAGGAGGCTCTGTTGAAGCCGACGGGCCTCATCCTGTTCGTCGCGTATATGCTGAGTTTGGCGACGCTCCTGCCTGATTCGCTGCGCGTTGTCTACTGCGACTGCGATGTGGCCGGCCAGCGCCTTCAAAAGTTCGACTTGCGCCTTTGGGAAAGCGTCCAGTTCGTGGTGTGATGCACCGAAGACGCCGATCACGCGTTCGCCTACCTTCAGGGGAATAATGACCTCGGAACGCGTCTCAGGTTCGCATGCGCGGTAATGCAGTTCCTGCGAGACATCCGGCGCATAGTGGGGCCTGCCGGTGGCCAGGACCTGGCCAGACAGACCTTCCGTTACCGGCCAGCGCTCACCCTTCTGGGACTGAGTGCAGCCATGCACGGCTGCGAGATGGAATTGGTCGCCGTCCACCAGCAGAATGCTGGACTCGATGCAGCCAAACTCCACAGCGATGCGGTGGACGATGGTGTCGAGGAGCTCGTCGAGCTCAAGGATGGAGCTGATTTCTTGTGCAGCCTTCTGCACAGAAACCAAAACGTCCACTCGGCGCTGCTGAAAAATTGCGGGGCTCGGGGCAAGAAAAGAATGGGTTGCATTGCTCGGCATGGGAAAGTCCCTTCATCGCACCCCGAATTAGATTCCGAACCCTGTTTTCTGGATGCGGAACGGAGCGACGAACTTCTCTTGCGCCGGACTTCGCTGAACGTGCTCTCGCCAGCTAGTCTGCCGCCCGCCAGTGCGGGCTGATTAGGGTAAACTGTAACTTCGCCCGATCAATTCCTCTTGCAGTTGGCCGCCGACATTAGCGCCAGCAATGGACCCTGGCCCGCCGAGGTGTGTTTTCGCGGTGGATTTCTAGAATCGCTCGATCAGTGCCTGCCTGGCGTCCGCCGAGGTTCTGCTCTGACTGCGGTGCATGGGAGAGGGATGAATCGCATCCTTTTAGTCGCTCTAATTCTGCTCAGTGGGACAGTGTTTGCGCAGGACTCCAAGGTCGTAACTAAGACCCAGGATCTGCCGATTCACCGGGAAACTGTGGTCGTGACCGGCAGCTATCAACCGGTTGAGGTTAATGACTCTGATCGCAGTGTCAATGCCATCGAGGTTGGCCTCAGGGTTCCGCTCTATCGCAACTTCGTGGATGTACTGCGGGCAGATCCGGCCTTGGATTTGCGACAGCGTGCGCCCGGAATTCAGACAGACTTGTCGGTCCGTGGAGCTTCTTTCGAGCAAACGCTGATACTGGTCGATGGCCTCAGAGTCAACGACGCCCAATCCAGCCATCACAACATGGATCTCCCACTTCCGTTCGAGGCATTGGATCGGGTCGAGATTCTGCATGGCAGCGGATCAACCATGTATGGAGCAGACGCAGTCGGCGGTGTGGTGAATTTCATTACGGCGCCCGCCAGCATGAACGAATTGCGATTCGCCGTCGGAGGAGGGAACTACGGGACGGATCAGCAGCGGGCGCAGCTATCCCTGGCTGGCAAAAACTTTTCCCAGCGGTTTAGCGCCACGCGAGAGCGTTCGACAGGATTCATGGCCGATCGCGACTATCGTAGTCTCGGCATTGCCTCAGAATCCCACGTGAAGACGAGGCTTGGCGACAGCACAGTCCTGCTTGGGCTCAGTGACCGGCCTTTTGGAGCAAACCAGTTCTATGGCAATTTCGATTCATGGGAGCGGACTAAGGGATGGTTCGTGGGAGCCAAGCAGGAGTTGGGCGCAGATACGAGAGTTGATTTCGGCTATCGCCGGCACACCGATGTTTTCATTTTGTCTCGCAAAAATCCCGCCTACTACGAGAACAACCACGTCACTGAAAGTTTCCAGGCATCACTGCGACGGCGCCGTGAGCTAAAAGAGAATCTGACTCTTTTTTATGGTGTCGAAGGCTACCGCGACAACATTGCCAGCAGCAATCTCGGGTATCACGGTCGCAACCGCGGCGCTTTCTACGGCAATCTTGATCTTCGCCTGAATCGATGGACATTCTCGATTGCCGGACGTGAGGAACTGTACGGAGGGACAAACAACGAGTTCAGCCCTACGCTCTCGGCCGGATATCGACTGTCGGAGAAAGTGAAGCTCCGGGCGTCGGCCGGGCACGGCTTTCGGCTGCCAACCTACACAGACCTCTACTATCGCGACCCGGCAAATCAAGGTAATCCGGCCTTGCGAGCCGAAAGTGCCTGGAGCTATGAGGGCGGCCTGGTATGGCATGGCAACCCACGATTGTCAGGTGAGTTAACACTCTTTACGCGTCGCGTTCGGGATGGCATCGATTATGTGCGCTCGACAGGTTCGGCTCCCTGGCAGGCGGCAAACATCGATCGGCTAAACTTCACCGGCATTGAAGCAACCTCCAGGCTACGCTTAGGCCAATCGCAGGAGTTGCAGCTTGCCTGCATGTGGCTGCATGGCTCGCAGGCTGCTGCACTCACTGGGCTTCAATCACGCTACGTCAGCACTCACCCCGTCAAGCAGGGAACCTTGGAGTGGCGAGGTTTGCTGCCCGCACGGCTCGAACTGCGAAGCCGGCTCGGAGTCACGGAACGTATTGACCGTGCGACGTATCCGCTCATGGAGGTCTCAGCAACGCGCCAGTTCGGTGCGCTTCGTCCCTACATACAACTCACCAACGCTACCAGTACCGGATACGAGGAGATTCAAGGCGTTCGGATGCCCGGTAGACAAATAGTGCTTGGAGTTGAGTTCCGGTTAGGTCTGGGAAAGACCGCTCGTTAATTCCAGCAGTGGGAATACTTGTAAGCGAATGCGGAGATCCCTGCCAGAAAACCCAGTGTAGTTGCTCCAGGCAATGCAACGTGGTCCAGTTCTTTCTTGCTGCCCGCCTTCCGCTCGCATTTATCAGGAGCGTGTGTGACAAAAGTCATAGCTCCCACTGCGGACTTGAGCAACAGTGCACGCCCGAAGAGATGAAATTCGAGCTACCCGCAACATACGTCTTCATTCACTAACTGTTCCGCCGCGTACTTATCTGCAACGGCGGGAAAGCGGGGGCCGAATGGAAGACACGTCCGTGTATTTCGGGGTGGAGTGTCCGCACTGCAAACGGCAACTTCCTTTAGTTGAGGTGATCTCTGCGCCGCACGTGATCAGTTGGCATATCCCACGTGTGAAGCCGTTTCGGGTCGACTGTAAGGCGTGTGGATTTTCGCGAGAGTACCGTTCCGAAGACTTGTTTGTGTTTCCCGGTCCCTCGCCTGCGCCCGACTTCGACATGCACCCGGTGTTTCGATACATCAACTTCTGATTCTGAGACGAAAAATTGCGAACCCGTGACTTTTGTCACAGGCAAGCGGAATTTATGGGTAGTTAATGACTTGCGCATCCAGAGGTCGGTCATGATCTCGATGACATCCGAGTACGCGTTGCGCGCGATGGTCTGGCTGGCAACACAACCAAGCGGACGCGCGATTCTCGGCAGGGAACTGGCGGAATGCTCTGACATTCCGGCCAATTACCTGGCGAAGATACTTGTGACGCTCCGGAATGCGGGGCTGGTGGCGACGGCACGGGGCACCGGTGGCGGCTACATGTTACAGAAGCCAGCCGACGGCGTCCGGTTGAGCGAAATTGTGGAACTGTTCGAGGGTTCGCGCGTGGGGTGCGGATGCCTGCTAAGCCGTTCGAGAGAATGCACGGGCAGAGATGCCTGTTCAGCGCACGAGGCATGGCAGCAAGTGAGGAACGTCTACAAACAGTTCCTTGATGAAACTACGCTTGCTGACATTTCGGTCCGGGGCTCGAGGGGTACTTCCAAGGCATTTCAAGCTGCACCGTAAGTTTTTGATTGTCGCAAGGGAGGGCACAGTGGGGTGCTTCCGCTCTTATAGAACGAACGTGCGATATATAAACTTGCTGCTGGCGCTGATTCTGCTATGCGTGGTGAAAGCGGAATCTCAGGCTGTTCCGCCAGCTGACTACTTCCGTCAGAGTTGCGCGAGTTGTCACACAGTCGGAGGCGGACGCCTCGTCGGTCCAGATCTGAAGAACGTGACTCAACGGAAGGACCGGGCGTGGCTGGCCCAGTTCATTCAGGCCCCGAAGTCTGTCATCGACAGCGGCGACGCCTACGCAGTGCAACTGCAACGCGACGCGCAAGGTGTCGTCATGCCGACACTGGGTCTAGACACGGCGCGCACGCAAGCTCTGCTAGACCTCATCGACGCGGAATCCAAGCTCCCAAAGTCACAATTCGCAGGAACCCAGATCAGTGATCGGCCATTCACTGCTCGCGACATAGAGATGGGGCGCGCAATCTTCACTGGCACACAACAGCTCAAGAACGGCGGACCTGCCTGCGTGTCGTGCCACACGATGCGAGGGCTGGGAGGACTAAGCGGCGGACGCCTCGGTCCGGACCTGACGCTTGTGTACGAACGCCTGCAAGGCCGCAAAGGACTGGGCGCGTGGTTAGTGAATCCGGCAAGTCCCACAATGACGCCGGTTTTCGGTAAGACTCCGCTGCACGGCGACGACATTCTTCCGCTGCTTGCGTACTTCGAGGATGGCGCGAAAAAAGGCGGTTCTGACAACACGGCCGCTCGGTTGAATTTCCTGCTAATAGGACTCGGTGGAACGCTCATCGGGCTTGTCGTGCTGGATGGGATTTGGAAAAAGCGATTCCGCGGCGTGCGCCGCCAGTTAGTACATAAGAAGCGAGGTGAAGAGTGAAGACGCGCGACGCGATTTCCTGGATCAAGGATGAAGTTGACCCTCGGCTGAGAAGTTGGGAAGAGTTTTACCGGAATCGGTGGCAGCACGACAAAATCGTGCGCTCGACACACGGCGTGAACTGTACGGGTGGGTGTTCGTGGCAGATCCATGTGAAAGACGGCATTGTGACGTGGGAGATGCAGGGCCTCGATTATCCCATGCTGGAATCGGGCCTGCCGCCCTATGAGCCCCGAGGATGCCAGAGAGGCATTTCGTATTCCTGGTATCTCTACAGTCCTTTGCGCGTGAAATATCCCTATACCCGGGGGGCGTTGCTGGATTTGTGGCTTGAGGCGCGCGCACAGCATGAAGATCCGGTCGATGCATGGAAGTCGCTGGTCGAAAATCCCGAAGCTCGACGACGTTGGCAGCGTGCGCGAGGCAAGGGAGGATTCCGGCGCGCCGACTGGGACACAGTACTCGAGCTGATGGCTGCCGCGCAGATCTACACGATCAAGAAATGGGGTCCGGATCGGATCGCAGGCTTCTCTCCCATTCCAGCGATGTCCATGATCAGCTACGCCGGTGGCGCCAGGATGTTGCAGCTCATGGGCGCTGTTTCGCTTTCGTTCTACGACTGGTACTGCGATTTGCCGCCAGCTTCGCCCGAGACATGGGGAGAGCAGACAGATGTGCAAGAGTCGGCGGATTGGTACAACTCAAAGCTGCTCGCCGTGATGGGCTCGAACCTCAACATGACCCGTACGCCTGATTGCCACTTCGCTGCCGAGGCGCGGCACAACGGCTCGAAGATGTGGGTCTTCACGCCAGACTTTGCGCAGGTTTCGAAGTACGCGGACGAATGGGTGGCGATCAACGCCGGTCAGGATGGCGCGTGGTGGATGGCGGTAAACCACGTCATTCTTCATGAATTTCATCACCAGAAGCAGACGCCATACTTCCTCGATTACGCAAAGAAGTACACGGACTCGCCATACCTGGTAGAGATCAACGAGGTGGACGGCGAGTTTCGTGCAGGGAGACTGCTGCATGCCAATCGATTGCGCGGGTACGAGGGCACCGAGAATGGCGAGTGGAAGTTCCTCATGTGGGACACGAAGGACGGCCGCCCGAAGATGCCAATGGGCAGTTCCGGATTTCGCTGGGGAAAGGAAAAAGGTAAGTGGAACCTGCTGCTGAAAGATGGAGTGGACGGTACGGAGATCGATCCGGCATTGACATTCCTGGATGATCGCGACCACGTGGCGGCGGTTTCATTCGACGATTTTGGCGAAGGACGCCGGGTGAAGCGGTGTGTCCCTGTGCGGCGACTGGAAACTGCGGATGGCGGTACGGTGACCGTTGCGACGGTTTACGACCTGTTGTTTGCGCAGTACGGAGTATCGCGTGGGCTGGCGGGCGACTATCCGGCTGACTACGACGACGAGTCCCAGGCGTATACGCCCGCGTGGGCGGAGAAGTACACCGGCATGGGACGGCAGATGCTGATCCGCTTTGCACGCGAGTGGGCAAACACGGCCGAGGCGACGAATGGCAAGTGCACGGTCATCATCGGTGCCGGAATCAACCACTGGTATCACGGCAATCTGATGTACCGGGCGGCAATCCATTCGCTCATATTCTGCGGATGTATCGGCGTAAACGGTGGCGGCCTTGCGCATTACGTTGGGCAGGAAAAACTGGCGCCCGGCGAATCCTGGGGTGCGCTGGCATTCGGCAAAGATTGGGTGCCCGCTTCCCGGTTGCAGAATGCGCCGAGCTGGCACTACGTCAATACCGATCAGTGGCGGTACGAGCGCTCGTTCACCGACTATCACACGGTGCCTCAGATAAACGGAAACAGTTCGCTTGCTAAAGGCCACACGATGGACTTGCAAGTCCGGGCTGTCAGATCAGGCTGGCTACCTTTCTATCCGCAGTTCAACAAGAGTTCTCTTGAACTCGTGCGCGAAGCCGAAGCCGCTGGGGCGCACAGCAACGAAGAGATCGTCGACTTTACGGTCCGGCAACTCAAGAACAAGAACCTGAAGTTTGCGGTCGAAGATCCCGACGCGCCAGAGAACTGGCCGCGTGTGTGGTTCATTTGGCGCGGCAACGCGCTCCTGGCCAGCGCGAAGGGGCACGAGTACTTCTTGAAGCACTATCTCGGCACCCACTCAAACCTGATCTCGAAAGACATGGCGGAAGGCAGCGTTGAGGACGTGGTGTGGCACAAGGAGGCGCCGGAAGGGAAGATGGATCTCGTCGTCGATCTTAACTTCCGAATGGACACGTCGGCGCTGTACTCGGACATCGTGCTTCCGGCCGCGACGTTCTATGAGAAAGCCGACTTGAACTCGACCGACATGCACAGCTTCATTCATCCGCTGTCCCCGGCTGTGCCGCCCTCGTGGGAATCGAAGAGCGACTGGCAAATTTTCCGTGCGGTTGCGAAGAAGTTTTCCGAGTTGGCGCCGAAACATTTTCCGGAACCGGTTCGCGACATCGTGGCCACACCGTTGGCGCACGACACGGCGGCGGAGATCGCCCAAGTTGAGATCAAGGACTGGACGAAGGGTGAGTGCGAGGCGATTCCCGGCAAGACCATGCCGGGTCTTAAGGTTGTGGAACGTGATTACAAGAATCTCTACAACCAGTACATTTCGTTCGGACCGCAGGTGGCTGCCAACGGATTGGGCGCGCACGGCACGCATTATGAAGTTAAAGACGAATACAAGACGGCAATACGCGAATGCCCAACGGTGGAATGGAACGGAAATAAATATCCATCGGTGCTCGAAGATGAGCATGTTTGCAACCTGATCTTGCGCTTCGCCACAGTAACAAATGGCGAACTGGCCTATCGCTCCTACAAGAACATCGAGGAGAAAGCCGGAGTTCCGCTGGTACACCTTGCGGAGCGCAATCGTGGAACGCGAGTGACCTTCAAGGACCTGCAGGCACAGCCCCGGCGCTTCATTAACAGTCCAATGTGGTCTGGGCTCACAGAGAACGGCAGAGCGTATTCGCCATTCACCTATAACGTGGAATGCATGGTACCGTGGCGAACGCTGACGGGCCGACAGCATCTCTATCTCGACCATCCGTTGTATATCGACTTCGGCGAACACCTTCCGACATACAAGCCCAAGCCGCTTCCGGTGCAGTACAACGACATCTGCTACAGCCTGCCCGACAACGCGACCAAGATGCTGAATTATTTGACGCCGCACGGCAAATGGCACATTCACTCGACGTATGGCGACAACCAGCGAATGACGACTCTTTCGCGCGGTGTGGAACCGTTCTGGATAAACGACAAAGATGCGGCCGAAATCTTCATTGAGGACAACGACTGGGTCGAGGTGCATAACGACAACGGCGTCGTAGTCACGAGAGCGGCGGTGAGCGCACGCATTCCGCGCGGCATCTGCATCCAGTATCACTCACCGGAACGCACCTACTCTGTGCCGACATCGCCTCTGCGTGGTAATAAACGCGCCGGCGGACACAACAGCCTCACGCGCACGCGACTCAAGCCGAACCTGATGTGCGGAGGTTACGGTCAATTCACTTTTCATTTCAATTATTGGGGACCGATCGGTTGCAATCGCGACACGCACGTTCTTGTGCGCAAACTGCCGGACCTGAAGTGGTAACGCGTAAGGGGAAATGACGATGAACGTGCGCTCGCAAGTTTCAATGGTTTTCCACCTGGACAAGTGTATCGGGTGCCACACGTGCTCCATCGCTTGCAAGAACATCTGGACCGATCGTCGCGGTACGGAATACATGTGGTGGAACAACGTGGAAACCAAGCCCGGGACGGGCTATCCCACGACTTGGGAAGACCAGTCGAAGTACAACGGCGGCTGGGAGAAGAAGGGCGACGAGATTCAGCTGAAGTCGCAGAACAAAGGTGACGCGCTCTTCAAGATATTTCACAACCCAAACCAGCCGACCATGGACGACTACTACGAGCCGTGGACCTACGACTATCAAAACCTTTTCAACGCTCCAGAGGGTTCGGACCAGCCGACGGCCAAGCCGATCTCGATGGTCACAGGCGAGTACATCAACATCGAAGCCGGTCCGAACTGGGACGACGATCTCGGCGGCTCACCTGTGTATGCCGCAAACGATCCCAATCTCGACGCGCTGACACCGGAGCAACGGGAGCAATTGTTTGCCACCGAACGGCTGGTGTTTTTTTACTTCCCTCGCATTTGCAATCACTGCCTGAATCCCGCGTGCGTGGCCGCGTGCCCATCAGGTGCGCTCTACAAGCGCGGCGAAGATGGCATCGTGCTGATTGACCAGCAACGGTGCCGTGGATGGCGCGCGTGCGTAGCCGCATGCCCGTACAAGAAGACGTACTTCAATTGGTCTACCGGAAAGTCGGAGAAGTGCATCCTGTGTTTTCCGCGCCTGGAGACCGGACAGGCACCGGCCTGCTTCCATTCGTGCGTCGGTCGCATTCGCTACCTTGGCGTGCTGCTCTATGACGCCGACCGAATCGAGGAGGTCGCAAAGCTTCCGGATGATCAACTCGTGGAGGGACAACGCTCCCTCATTCTGGATCCGTTCGATCCAGCAGTGATTGCGGCAGCTCGCGCCAACGGAGTTCACGATTCGGTAATCGAGTCGGCGCAGAAGTCGCCGGTCTACAAGTTCGTAAAGATTTGGAAAATGGCCCTGCCTCCTCATCTCGAGTACCGCACGCTGCCAATGCTTTTCTACGTGCCGCCGATGTCGCCGGTCATGGCCAACAAGGAAAACGACATCATCGACCACAATACGACCGACTTCTTCCATGACATTGAGAGTTCACGGGTGCCCATCGCATACCTTGCGAGGTTGCTTGGCTGCAACCAGGAGAGCAAGGTGCGCTACGCGTTGCGAAAGCAAAAGGCGGTGCGCTGGTACCGGCGGGCTGTAACCGTCGGCGACATCAGCATGGAAACAGCTCAGAAGATGCTCGCAGAGGCGGATTGTTCGCAGCAGGAGGCAGAAGCGATCTATCAGCTCACTTCGCTCTGCACCTTTGATGATCGGTTTGTGATTCCGCCGATGCACCGCGAAGAGGCGCTGGAGATGATGAAAGATCCCAACGAACACAAGGCAAGTACCGGCTTTGGGTTCGTCGGCGCGCCGCAGAGGGGGATGTAGACATGTATCGAACGGGCTACGAGGCTATGGCGAAGGTGCTGACATACCCCGACCAGGAGTATACCGCTGCGGTTCGGGCTTTCCGGGAGGAGATGCCAGTCGAATGTTCGGTGCAGGCCGTTGAGTTTGCCAGTTGCATCGAGGCCCTTTCCCTTCAGGTGCAACAAGAGCTGTTCACTCAAACATTCGACCTGAACCCAATGTGCTCGCTGGAACTCGGTTGGCATCTCTTTGGCGAAAACTATGAGCGCGGGCTGCTGCTCGTTCGCATGCGTGAAGAACTGCGTGCGGCTGGCGTTCCGGAGCGCGGCGAGCTTCCGGACCACCTGACGTATGCGCTCCGTCTGCTTCCCCGTATCGAGCGCGAGCGCGGCGCGGATTTCGTGTGCGCCATTGTTCTCCCCGCGTTGATGAAGATGTGGGAGGCGATGCGCGGAAAGAATAATCCGTATGAAAAGCTGCTGCAATCGCTTGCCGCACTTCTGAACTTGGATTTCCCTGATATCCCGCCGCCCGAGACCAAGGTCGAATTGCCCATATTGCCGCAGGAGGTGACGCTGTGACGAATGCTCCGCTTTTCGACTTGCTGGCTTTCGCTGTTCTGCCGTATGTCGCCCTCTTCACATTTCTGCTGGTCAGCATTCAGCGTTACCGGAAAAGCCCGTTTACGTACTCCAGCCTCTCTTCGCAGTTTCTTGAGAATGGAGAGCACTTCTGGGGGCTGGTGAGTTTCCACTACGGCATCCTCTCGCTATTCGTCGGGCACCTTATCGGACTATTGCTTCCCCAGCAAGTGCTCTGGTGGAACAGCCGTCCGGCACGGCTTTACGTGCTCGAACTGAGCGCGCTGGTTTTTGGCCTGATGACGCTCATTGGACTATGCAGCGCGGTGCATCGCAGGATTTTCACGAGCAGGGCGCGTCGGGTAACAAGCGCAGCAGACTGGGTTGTGCTCACGTTGCTGGTCGTCGAGGCGGCTGCAGGGATCTACATCGCTGTCTTTCACCCCTGGGGTTCCTCTTGGTTCGCAACATCGGCAACGCCCTACGTCCTCTCGATCTTCAAGTTCAACCCAAACGTGTCTTACCTTGCCACGTTGCCCTGGGTCGTGAAACTGCACATTGTGAACGCATGGCTTGTGATCGGGTTCTTCCCGTTCACGCGTCTCGTCCATGCCCTCGTAGTTCCGTTTCCGTATCTGTGGCGCAAGCCAGAGATAGCTCGCTGGTACGGAATACGACGCATGGACCCGATATGGATTCAGCGCAGCGCTACAACAACGACCGCTGCGATAAGAACTGCAAGAGCCTCCGGAGCGAAGAGGTAAGCCATGGTGATGAAACGACTGAAGCACGTTGCGGGCAGTTCCGTTACAACGATCCTGCTGCTCGTGGCACTGGGCTTCGCATTGCTCACTGCGGCACCCAATCTAGCTACGGTACATTTGCCCGGCAACCAAGCCGGATATGAGCCGGCACAGCCGATCGCGTTCTCTCACCGTCTTCATGCAGGCGAACTGAACGTCCAGTGCCTGTATTGCCACTCCGGCGCAGAGCGCAGCCGTCACGCCGGGATCCCAACGGCAAACACATGCATGAACTGTCACCGGTTCGTAACCACCACACGCGGGGCAATAAGGGCCGAGGACGAACTTGCGCAGCAGGAGAAGCGTTCTCCGCGCCGCATTGTCTCGCCTGAGATCCAGAAGATCTACGATGCGCTTGCGCTAGACGACAAACTGCAGCGAGAGCCGGGCAAAGCGCAGCAATCGCTCGCATGGACAAAGGTCTATAACCTGCCGGATTTTGTGTACTTCGACCACCGCCCCCATGTGAATACCGGCGTGGCTTGCCAGAGCTGTCATGGCCCGGTCGAAACGATGGAGCGCGTACGACAGACCGGTGACTTGAGCATGGGATGGTGCGTCAACTGTCATCGGGGCGTTAACCGCAATGGGCTCGACGGCAAGGGAAACTTCACCAGCGCACCCGCGCCTGCGGCTGCGAGCGTCAAGCAAGCGACGAGGCAGGTGTATGCCTCGACCGATTGCGCGACCTGCCACTACTGAGGAGCAGCGTGACTGAACCTGAAAAGAACCGTTACTGGAGAAGCCCGCAGGAGCGCGATGCCGATGTGGCAGGCGTAGAAAGCGAGTTCCCCGAAGAACTGCCCCGCGGCGCGATGATGCTTAAGCGGCGCGATTTCCTCCGAGTTGCCGGCTTCACTGCAGCTGCCGTCGCAACCGGTTGCAGCCGGGCTCCCGTACAGAAGGCTATTCCCATGCTCATGCCGCCGGAAGAGATTGTGCCCGGCACGTCGTTACAGTACGCGACGACTTGCGGCGGGTGTTCGGCGGGATGCGGCGTACTCGCGAAGGTGCGTGACGGCCGCCCAATCAAGCTTGAGGGCAATCCCGGCCATGCGTTATCTCGCGGCGGGTTGTGCGCGATAGGTCAGGCTTCTCTGCTCGGCCTCTATGATTCGCAACGCCTCACGGCACCGCTAAGTTCAGGGAAGAGCAGTACCTGGGAAGCGATAGACCGGGAAATCACGAAGGCATTGAACGACGTTCGTACGAATCAGGGCCGGGTCCGGTTTGTCACAGGTTCTATTACAAGTCCCACCGAACGCGCCAGCATAGGAAAGTTTCTTCAGAGTTTTCCGGACGCCAAACACGTCGTGTACGACCCGTTGTCGCATTCGGCAATCCTCGATGCCCACGAGCAGACGCATGGTTCGCGCGTGCTCCCACATTACAGATTCGATCGCGCCGAGGTCATCGTTGCTGTCGATGCCGATTTCCTCGGTACGTGGATATCGCCGGTAGAGTTCACCGCTGCGTATCGCGCTGGACGAAGTCTTGAGGGGCCAAAGCCTCGCGTGTCCTGGCACGTGCAGTTCGAGTCACGCATGACGGTGACCGGCAGCAAGGCGGATGAGCGGTACGCGGTTTCGCCGCACGAACGCACGGCAATACTTCAGCAGCTCGCCGACCGCATAGCCGCGGCTGCCGGCAAAGCCGTGGCTGCTCCGCAGGTTGCCCAAACATCGGTGCCGGCAGCCTTTGTCGAGACCGTCGCGCAGCGACTCTGGAAGGCGCGCGGCAGAAGCCTCGTTGTCAGCGGGTCGCAGGACATTCGAGAGCAGGTGCTGGTGAATTTCATCAATCACCTGCTCGGTAATTCCGGAAGCACGGTCGAGATCGACAAGCCTTCGTACCAGGCTTCCGGGAATGACCGTGAGCTAATCGCGTTGCTGGAGGAGATTGAGCAGGGGAAGGTGAAGGTGCTGCTCATCGCCGGTGTGAATCCTGTATTCGACTTGCCAGCAGCGGCGGCTATCAAGCGCGTTCCGCTGGTCGTCAGCTTTGCCCAGAGGGTGGACGAGACTGCATCGCTGGCGCACTACATTCTCCCGGAGCCGCACTCACTGGAATCCTGGCGGGATGCGGAACCGGTGGCCGGCAACGTCGCGGTGATGCAGCCGACCGTTCAACGTCTGGGACAGACGCGAACTCTCATCGAAACCTTGTCCGCCTGGAGCGACGCACCGGCCACCGATTACCAAATAGTCCGCGAATACTGGCGCACCAATATCTTCCCCCGACAATCGCAGTTCGCAGAGTTCGACGCATTCTGGGAGCGCACCGTCCATGACGGAGGCGCGAATGTGCAACCTCTTAGCTCTCCTGCCAGGAGCTTCAATCTTGCGACAGTCAAGCCGGCCGCGCCAGCACCCGCGCCACCGGCCGGTGCATACGCCCTCGTGCTCTACCCCAAGGTTGCGATGCTGGCCGGCAGTGAAGCCTACAATCCGTGGCTCCATGAACTGCCCGATCCCATCACGAAGATCACCTGGGACAACTACGCGTGTCTGTCGCCGGCGACGGCTTCGAAATTGGGCATAAGCGAAGGCGATGTAGTGCGCATCAGCCGTGAGGGCGCGTTGCTCGAGTTGCCGGCCTACGTCCAGCCAGGTCAGCACGACGCCGTGGTTGCGGTCGCGCTCGGATACGGCAGCGTGCTGAGTAGGCGCTTTGCTGAAATCGGACCTCGCTGGATCGACGCGCTTCCGAGCGTCGGAGCAGACGGTTTCGTTGGCAAGAACGCCGCGGGATTCCTTCACTTTGCCGGAGGAGCTGCGCAGATGGAGTCCGTAGTCGCCGTGAGCAGGACTGGCGGCCGGCAACCGCTTGCATCCACGCAGACCCATCACACGCTGCGGGCGCCGGAAGGGCTGGCAAAGCTCAGTCCGGAGTCGCGACCAATCATTCAGGAGACAACGCTCGCGGCGTTTCTCGAAGACGGCAAGTCTGGAGTGCATGAGCATGAGGCCAGCGAGGACCTTTGGCCAGCCGACCATCCCTACAAAGGTCCGCGTTGGGCGATGGTGGTGGACTTGCAAGCATGTACAGGCTGTTCGGCGTGCGTGATCGCCTGCCAGGCGGAAAACAACATCCCGGTTGTAGGCAAAGACGAAGTACGGCGCAATCGCGAAATGCACTGGGTGCGCATCGACCGTTATTACGCAGAGCGGCCCGATGGGCGCATTGACGTCGCACACCAGCCGATGATGTGCCAGCAGTGCGAGAACGCTCCGTGCGAAACGGTGTGTCCGGTCCTGGCTACGGTTCATAGCGAAGATGGGCTCTCGCAGCAGGTTTACAACCGCTGCGTCGGCACGCGCTATTGCGCCAACAATTGCCCCTACAAGGGGCGCCGCTTCAACTGGTTCAACTACGCGCACGATGATCGGCTCCAGAACCTGGTGCTGAATCCGGATGTGACCGTCCGTTCACGCGGCGTAATGGAGAAGTGCAGCTTCTGCGTTCAGCGCATTCAGGGCGCGAAGATCGATTCGAAGCGGCGGGGGACGTCGATCGCAGACGGGGAAGTCCAGACCGCGTGCCAGCAATCGTGTCCGGCGCGTGCCATTTACTTCGGCGATCTCAATGATCCCAAGAGCGAGGTGAGCCGCAAGATGCGTGATCCGCGGCGTTATCGGGTCTTGTCCGAACTCAATGTCCGTCCTGCTGTCGGTTATCTAACCGTAGTGCGCAACCGCGATGAAAAGCCGGGAGGTGGGCACAATGGCTGATGTTGCGATTGCTCGCAGTCCGGAACCTGCATCCGATTCGATTGCCCACCCTCTGATCGAGGGACTCAAGTCGCTGAGTTCGGTGACGCGCGATGTGCTCGCGCCGATGGAGGCGCGGCCGACAGGTCTCTGGTACGCCGCGCTGGCAGCATCGTTGGCGCTCCTTGCCTTGGGAGCAACGGCGATTACCTACCAGATTGCTACTGGTGTTGGCACCTGGGGCCTCAATCGGACTGTCGGTTGGGCGTTTGACATCACAAACTTTGTATTCTGGATCGGCATCGGCCACGCCGGCACGCTCATCTCGGCCATCTTGTTCTTGTTTCGGCAGCGCTGGCGCACGTCGGTGAACCGCGCCGCCGAGGCAATGACGATCTTTGCCGTGATGTGCGCAGGCATCTTCCCCATCATTCACACGGGCCGGCCCTGGTTCGCTTATTGGATGATGCCGTACCCAAACTTCCGCGGCCCGCTTTGGGTCAATTTTCGATCGCCACTGGTGTGGGACTTCTTCGCGATCTCGACGTACTTCACCGTTTCCGCAACATTCTGGTATATCGGGCTGCTGCCGGATCTCGCGACGATTCGGGATAAATCGGAATCGCCCTGGCGCCGGCGACTTGCAGGCTTTCTTTCGCTAGGCTGGAACGGCTCGTATCGCACCTGGCAGAGGTACGAAGTCGTTTACCTGATGCTTGCCGGGCTCGGCACTCCGCTGGTGATCTCCGTCCACACCATTGTCAGTTGGGACTTCGCGACCGCAGTGCTGCCCGGATGGCACGCGACGATTTTTCCACCGTACTTCGTTTCCGGCGCGATCTTCAGCGGAATGGCCATGGTGCTGACGCTGATGATCATAGCTCGCAAGTTGATGCGGCTCGAAAGCTACATCACTATTCGACATCTCGATGCCATGTGCAAGCTCGTGATCGCCACCAGCGGCATCGTCGGACTTGCCTACGCCACGGAGTTCTTCACCGCCCTGTACTCCGGCAACCCTTACGAGCAGTTTGTCTTTGTCAATCGTGCGCTCGGCCCCTACGCGTGGGCATACTGGACGATGGTCACATGCAACGTTGTTGTTCCGCAGGTGCTGTGGTTCAGTCGTGTCCGACGCACCGTTGCTGCCATCTTCCTGATTTCGCTGTTGGTGAATGTAGGAATGTGGTTCGAACGTTTCGTCATTATCGTAACGTCGCTCCACCGCGATTTCCTGCCCGCAAACTGGTCCACCTACGCGCCCACCCAAATCGAAGTCGCAACGCTGCTCGGGAGCTTCGGGCTGTTCTTTACTTGCTTTCTTCTCTTTTGCCGATTCCTGCCGGTGATCGCAGTTGCGGAGGTCAAGGGAGTGCTGCAGCGAACGTGGCCTCATTCTCACGTTGATCGTCAGCAAGAGCTGCCGAAGGAGGCTGCTCATGTCTAGCCGAAGATTGATCGGAGTGTTCGAGCGCGAGACGCAGACCGTCGAGGCCATAGAGGCTTCACGGCAAAAAGGACTCAAGGTGGTCGATGTGTTCGGTCCTCATTCCAGTCATGAGATCGAACACGCGATGGCACTACCGCCTTCGCGAATTCCCTGGATCGTGTTCGCGCTCGGCCTCCTAGGGGCGGGGCTGAAGGTATGGTTCGAGTTCTGGACGACTGCACAGGATTGGCCGCTCAATGTTGGCGGCAAACCGTTTAACTCGCTTCCGGCATTCGTCCCGGTCACTTTTGAAGTAATGGTCTTGTTCGCGGCCGTTTCTGCCGTGCTGGCCTTCTTTGCGGTATGCCGACTCTTTCCTGGAAAGAGGGCGGTTCTGCCAATCGCAGGGCTCACGGATGACCGCTTCGCAGTCGTGCTCGAACAAACGGACTCCACGTTCGACGTCAGAACTGTTACTGCCATGTTGTATCAACTCGGGGCGGTTCAAGTGAGGGAACAGCTGGTCGACGAGGTGATGGCATGAACTCGACCTTTCGAGTGCTGATGAATGCCGCGTTGCTTTCTGCTCTAGCCGCGATTGTGACCTCGAGTTGGCTCTTGCGTAGTAACACGGCGAATACCAACTATGAATTCCTGCCCGATATGGCCCACTCGGCTCGCTACAGCGCTTACTCACAGAACCCGAACTTCTCAGACGGGAAGACGCTTCAGCAGCCCCCGCAAGGCACCATCGCGCGAGAGCACCTTCCCCTTCATTACACGGCAGCACAGCCAGATGCATTGCGAGCCGGCAACGAACTCGTTAACCCCTTAGGCAGCGGAAACGAGAATTCCATTCAGCGCGGGTCAAATGTCTATGGGAACTTCTGTGCTGTTTGCCATGGCGCCGACGCGACAGGCATGGGGCCAGTAGCGCAGCGTGGCTTCCCGCCTCCGCCATCCCTCTTACTCCCTCATGCCCTACAGATGAAGGACGGGCAAATGTTTCACGTTCTCACTTATGGACAAAACAACATGCCTTCGTATGCAGGCCAGCTCAGCACGGAGGACCGTTGGAACGTGATCACCTATGTTCGTTCCGTACAGGCCGCAGGAGCAAAGACGGCGAGCACGGCACAAAGCGGTATCTCGCAGAACGCTACTGCTCCAGCAGGAGGCAAGTGATGAGTTCGTCAGAGTTTCACTACGATGCGCCTCATGCTGTTACAAGGGGCTTCCGGCTGGTAGCCCTCATTGGCGTGATCCTGACTCTCGCCGGATTGTTCGTGTCTGCGGATCGCACCTGGGCGAGCATTCTCCTCGTCAGCTACTACCTGCTCGCCTTGGGACTTGCGGGCGCGGTATTCATCGCGTTGCAGTACGTTACCGGTGCAAGCTGGGGGGTGGCGCTGAGGCGAATTCCGGAGGCGATGACACTTCTTGTGCCCATCGGAGGAATAGGCATCCTGTCGGTGTTGCTACTTCATCCGTCGCTCTACCCATGGAGCCGCCCGGAAGTTCAACACGAGCTGCCGGCGTTCCGGCACTGGTGGCTCGGCATCACGTTCGTCCGCGCAAGGGCTGTGCTGTACCTGCTCATCTGGATCGGCTTTGCACTTGCCCTCTTGCGTGGTTCACGAAAGCAAGACAGGGATGGCTTGTTCGCACATACGAGAACCAACGTTCGAATCTCCGCTGCGTTTCTCGTCGCGTTTGCGATCACCTTCTGGCTGGCGAGCGTTGACTGGATCATGTCGCTCGAACCCGATTTTGCCAGTACGATTTTCGGTATGTACAACTTCGCTGGCCTGTTTGTCAGTGGTCTCGCGGCGATGACACTGACGGTGGTGTGGCTGCAAAAGCGCAAGCCTTTGAACGCAGTTATCAACCGCCATCATCTGCACGACTGCGGCAAACTGATGTTCGCCTTCAGTACCTTTTGGATGTACCTCTGGTTCAGTCAGTACATGCTGATCTGGTATGCGAATCTCCCGGAAGAAACCGGGTATTACGTGCAGCGGCTGCATGGGTTTTGGCAGCCACTCTTCCTGCTGAATCTCGCGCTCAACTGGGTAATTCCATTCTTCGCGCTTCTGCCGAAGTTGAACAAGCAAAATGCAGGCGTACTTACAAAAGTTTCTTTGGTGCTGCTCGCGGGCCGATGGCTCGATCTTTACCTGATGATCGGTCCTACACCCGCGGGCGCTCAGCCTCGCATAGGGCTTTGGGAGTTCGGATGCGTAGCGACTGCGGTCGGCCTATTCGGCATTAGCTTCTTCCGAGCGTTCGGTAGCGCACCTGCTGTCCCCATCCGCGATCCATACTTGGCAGAGAGTGTCGAATACCATGCCTAAGGAAATACTCCTGCAATTACGCGTGGATGGCAGTAGCCGTGCCGAGCCTTGCCGGTACGATCCCTGCCACCTGCGACAAGCCGACAAGAGCAATCCGATATTCCCAAATTGAATACCCCGTCGTCACTAGGTGACTTTGGTGTCTTGTTTGAGCGACGGCGCCTAGTTAGTATCTCCCTACCACGACGCCGAGTGGGTGTGCTCGGCGAGATTCTTGTTCAACAACAATCCAATAGGTTTTGTGCGCACGGGTGTCGCACTCATGGCGACATGTGCCCGAGGAGTTTTTTTGCCAAGATCATGTTTACGGTTCATCTTCGCCATACTGATATCAATGGTGGCTGCCGCGGCCGTCGCGGAAGGCCCCGGGCAGATCGACGCCGATCGGGCGCGCGGACAGCAGGTCGGGTACAACGCCTGCCGGACTGTTTGCCGCCCCACTGTTCCCGTAGGCAACCAGGCAAGCGCAGGGTTCGTCTCAGGCTGGATCACTGGATGCAATCTCGCGGGCGGCCCAGCAGCGGCCTGCCAGCAGGGGAATCAGCAAGGGCCTGGAACTGGTAATCCGCAACCGCCCGTCAATACGACTCCTGTGAACCCGACAGGGAAGGACCTGTACACTTCGGGCGACATGGACGGCTATATCGGCTGCATGTCTTCCGCGAACCTGAACCGAACAATCACTGTTCCTGAGGAGTTCTTCAACCACGTTCCGTACGTTAACGGTTACTACGACGGTTGCGTTCGCGCCCTGGCCGAATGGGCGAAGAAGAACGCGACGAAACCGCTACCGGTGATGCACCTGCCGGCGGAGGGCAAGACGAGTCAGGCAAACTACGAACGTGGTCGCCAAGAGTCCGAACTCTCGTGTGCCGATGGAAAGAAACCTGATTACGAGGTGCGCACCGAGATATCTGGCCCGGACTTTGCTCGCGGTTTCCAGGACGGCTGTGCGGCCAAGCCTCTGACGCAGTTGGCCGCGAGCCTTTACGCGGACGCCGGAAATTCAGGCGATCGCGCGAACGGACTCATGATCGCCGCACACGAAAGGGCGAGCAGCGCCTCTTCGCAGAAGGTGCAGTCGTATCTACAGTTGAGTCAAGTTGGTAAGGATCTCGCCGCGGCGGGCAAGCGCCTGCGCGACGAAGCGCTCAACCTGTCACGAGCCGCCAATCCAACACAGCAGCAACTCGCATCGCTGCAAGCACGCGTACGCGATTATGTGGAGCGAGTGCAGGCGGGCGAGAAGAACTACTACGAATTAAACAAGGCTTCCGAGCCCACGCCTCCACCCCCGACGCTGGAATCGTCCAACGACGAGCCGCCGATTTCGGCTCAGGAAGCCGTGGCTTTCATCCGTTCGCACCCAGAACTCGTGCCTAAGGCGCAGGAAATCGTGCGCTCTATGCAGGCTTCGGGAAAAAGCGAGAATCAGATCGAACTGGCCATCCGCCAATTCGCCGCAGTCAACCGGGTGACCGTTGACACGCGTGTCCAAGGCCGGCAGAACGCCAGCAACGGCTCACAAACTCCACCGCTCAGCTCCGGCGAAATCAACAAGATGATTGCGGAGACCCCTGAGCTTAAGAAGCAGATGCAGGACTATGCGGCCGAACTGCGCAAACAGGGCAAGTCCAACCAGGATGTGCTTGAGGCCGTCTACCAGCGCATGAACGAGATCCACGCCGAGCAGGTACGGGCAACATCGCCGATTCAGACCCCGCAGCGGTTCCAATCGGGCGATGCCGGAAGCGACGGCGGCGCGCCGGTCGGTCGATTTGAATCAGGAGAAATTGAAAAGCGCCAGGCTGGGGACGTGCAACGCAGGAACTCGCAGGGCATCGACCGAAAGCAGGCAGACAGTGTTGCCACCAAAACGCCCGACGCTATTGGTCGAGATCGTGCGCAATCCGTTCAAGGTACCAAGGCCAACGGAGTGCAGACCTATCAGGCGGATAGCGTGCGCGGCCTTCGTTCCCAGGATGTACGTCGCACTCAAGCACAAGACGTGCAGCTAACGCAGGCGCAGAATGTGCAGCAGTACCGCGCAACGGAAATCCAGCGAGATCAGGCGCAGGATGTAAGGCCGTACCAGGCAGAGGACGTGCGGCCCAATAAGGCGCAAGACGTGCAGTCGCGTCGAGCGCAGGACATCCAGCCGTACCGGGCCGACGACACGCGTCCGCAGGCGCGGCTTGAAATTGGACCAGAGCCACGCAAGGATTCGAAGCCGAGAAATGACAATAGTGCGGGCTCTGCCTTCATGCACACCTTCGGTCTGGCCGTTCCCGGTGTCGTTTATTCGTACGACAACTACGCGGCCAACACGCGCACGACGGTTACCGCGACGGGCACTGTAACCAAAAGCGCGGTGCGCATCAGCCCCGATCACACCTATCAGTGGAATAGTGCCTGGGACGGTCGC
>DATMYA010000044.1 GCA_035561135.1 Clostridia bacterium | reverse complement strand
ATCGGAAATTCGTCGATGCCGTACTTGAACAGCCTGGCGGCGAAGTACGGCCTGGCAACACAGTATTACGCGAACACGCACCCTTCGATCGGCAATTACTTCATGTTGACGACGGGGCAGATCATCACCAATGACGACGGTTTTTCCGGAACGGTGGCGGCGGACAACATAGTGAGACGTTTTCTCGCGGCCGGCAAGACCTGGAAATCTTATGCTGAAGGACTTCCCAGCGTCGGTTACACGGGTGGAAATAGCGGTCGTTATCTGCGACGGCACAATCCGTTCTCGTATTTTTCCGACGTCGTCAACAGCAGCAGCGAGAAGCTTAACCTCGTGCCCTTCACGCAATTTCCCAAGGACCTGGCCAACAACCAGTTGCCAAACTACTCATTCATCGTGCCAGACGCGTGCAACGATGCTCACGATTGTTCGCTCACGACGGCCGATAACTGGCTGAAGACGAACATCGCCCCGTTGCTGGCGAGCCCCCAGTTTCAGCAAGACGGCTTGCTCATCATTACCTTTGACGAGTCGACGAGTTCAGACACCGCGCACGGAGGAGGCCACGTTGCATGGGTGGTGGTAAGCCCTAAGGCAAAGTCCGGTTACAAGTCCACCACGCTGTATCAACACCAGAGCACGCTCCGGCTCACGATGCAGGCACTCGGACTGACGTCCTTCCCCGGATCAGCAAGCACTGCGCCTCAGATGTCAGAATTCTTTGGCGGAAGCACCACTCCCACTCCTACTCCCACTACGACAACAACTCTGGTGCCAGTCGCCCGCTTGACAGTGACGCCAACCTCGGGCACAGCGCCGCTCACGGTCACCGCAGATTCGTCGAAGAGTTTCGAAACCGGCGGGAGCATAGTCTCACGCACAATCAACTTTGGTGATGGCACCGTCGTGACCACACCGACGGCAACCCACACATACCCGCGCATCAAAGGGCCAGATAACAAGACCTATACAGTGGCCCTGACGGTGAAAGATGCCATAGGAAATGCCGCGACGGCGACCTCCAAAGTGACGGTCACAAAGCACTAGGCAACTACTTGTGAGTTACTGAGTCCGAAGCGCCATCTCCTGAGTGAGGGTTCCAACCGGAGTCGAAGGATCCTTTTTGCAAGCTCCTGCCGATCAAAAGGGCGCCTTCGATTCCGCGGTCTTCGCCGCGAGTTATCTGTCCAGCTCCATGCTGATGCCGACGATTTAGTACAATCAAGTTTCGCCATTCATCATAGGAGCTACTCATGGCACACATGGTCAAGTGCGTGAAGTTGGGCAAGGAACTCGAGGGCCTCGACGAGCCGCCCTTCGACAGCCCACTCGGACAGCGCATCTACGAAAACATCTCCAGGCAGGCATGGGATCAGTGGCAGGGTCACATGAAGATGCTGCTCAACGAATATCGCTTGCAGCCCTGGAAGAAAGAGCATCAGGAGTTCATCGTCCAGCAGATGGAGCAGTACTTCTTCGGCGAAGGCGCTGAGCTGCCGAAGGAATACGTTCCTCCCGCGCAGTAGCAATCGCGCAGAAGCGCCTTCACGCAGGCGGTTCATTCGCTTTGAGGGCGGCTCGCTGATTTGCCGAGTATGCGCTGGTCGCGATCAGTTCTCGCCGTCAGCGGAGTCGCTTGCTTCAGCAACAGTTTCCTTGGTGTAGAATAGCTGTACTCCACGGTGCGAATACGCACCGGCAACAACCGTCGGGACGTGGCTCAGCCTGGTAGAGCACTCGCTTGGGGTGCGAGGGGTCGGCAGTTCAAATCTGCCCGTCCCGACCATTCTTGCTTTTTTGCCCTTTCGCAGATCATGTCGAACGGTTTTCTGTAAGTGGGATATACACTTACGCCGTCTATCGAGCAGTTCAAAAGTACCTTTTTGAGCAGTTCGGCCTGTTCGTGCGGTTTCCGCGTAAGATACAGAAAAAAAGCCTTGTTCGCGAGTTCTAAAATTCTTTCGGCATCCAGCACTCGGTCCGTTCCCGACTCCTTAAATCCGGCCATCTGGGCCTGAATCCGCTGCTCCTCTGTCTGCCAATCTTTCATCTTTCGCTGCCAGAACTCCTCCGGAATTTTGCCGTCGAGCTTGTCCGTATAAGCCTGATCCATTCGGTTTTGTAGCGCCTCAAGCTGCTGCTCAAACCGGGTTCGCTGCTGCGCGAGTACGTTCTTGTTACGTATCTGATCGGCTGATAGCGACTTCAAAATTCGTTTCATGACGTCATTAGGTACATGAATATTTTCGAGAACGTGACCGAGTTTCTCGGAAATTTGTTCTTCGCGGAATCTAGGAAGTTCGCATTTCCCACGGTACCCGCTGCAGCGGTAATAAACGTATTTTCCCTTCTTGAGTTCCGCTGTCACTGTCGAATCATCGTGAGCACACGTAAGCATTCCGCGAAAAGCGATGTCGTGTTTACGGTATTTGCCTTTGTTGTGCCCGTGCATGACTTCCTGCGCACTTTCGAAAAGTTGTGGAGAAATAAACGTTTCGTGTTTTCCCTGATACGTTTTCCCGGCCCATTCGAAAAAACCTATGTAAACCCGATTATTTAGAATTTTGTGCAGATTGCTCCGGTTCATCGTTTTTGCGTAATCGTTGCGTATCTGATTGCGCAACCGGGTGAGCGGATAATCTCCGGTTGCGTAAAGTTCGAAGATGCGTTTTACGATTGCGGACTCTTTCGGATCGACGTCGATTGCGCGAGTCGCCTTGTTATTTACGTATCCGAATGGCGCATGACCGGGAAAGACACCCTGCTCCGCTTTTTCGCGCATCCCTTTTATGACTTCTTCACGCAAGTTTTCGGAATAAAAACGAGCCGAGGCCAGTTCGATATCGTGCACAAACTTAGTTTGTGCTTTGGCGTTCTTAGAAACGATATTTCCGCTTTTTACGAAATGAATCTCAGTTTCTAAGTTTTCTAACTCGACGCAATCAGAGAGATTTCTATAAAGACGGTCGGTTTTTTCGACAAGAACACGCCGGGAGTTCTTAGAACGTTTTAGGAAAGCAAGCATTTCGCCGAAAGCTTTTCGGCCTGTCGTCTTTGCGGTTTCTATGTCGATGAATTCCTTAATGATTTCGAAGCCGTTCTTAGAAGCGTATGCGTGCAGCGCTTTCAGTTGCGCGGGAATGGAATATCCTTCTTGCTCCTGCTCTCGACTAGAAACACGCGCATAGATCACCGCTGGTGTCATTTGTCCCTCCGCTGCTTTTTTTCGGAACCCTTCTTAGTTGTCGCTTTTGCCCAACGCTCTTGTGCAGCTTTTCTGGCAATCTGACTTCGCTCTTCGGCAGTGAGGTTCGCGTGTCGTTTCGCTGCACCGATCTCGCCTTGCTTGCGGAAGTATTCTTTGATGTTTTCCGGTAATTTCATGGCGGCGGTCATTATGCTTAGCCCCCTAGCACTTGTCAAACTGATAATTGCCTTGTCACGGATTGCCGGAAAAGTTCGTTTAGATGATGCGTGTTCGCGGTCACTGTTTCGTGCTCAGGCGGCAAGAAATCCTTGTACTTCTCAAGTGCCCAGGAAGTGTTTCGCTTACTCGCTTTCGAAATGAATCGGTGCGTCGCTTGCATCCCTTCCTTCTCGGCTTTCTCACGGAGATACATTCCCGTACAGAATGTCTCAAAAGGATAGTCATCCTCACTCGGCTCCCCAGCTCCTCCCATCACGAATCGCAGATTTCTGAATGGCTCAAAGTTTTCTAAGTTCTTCAGCTTTCCAACGGTTGCCAGTTCTTCGGGGATTCTCCCTCCCCCGATTTGTCGCTCGACGCGAGTAAGCACGACTCCATTTTCCGGCAGGCCGCAGAATTCTTCGAATGTAGGTATTTGCGCGTCGGACTTCAATCTTCTGAGCAGTGCCTTGTACTGTTCGAGGTATTCCGCATGTTTGTCGTAGATTCGGAAGAGGTTCGGTCTTTTTCCAAAATAGAGAGTTTGGATGCCGCCCTTACCCATCTCCACAAACTTGGCGGACCCGAAGTTTGCAAGGTAGCGTTTGTGCTGAGCTTTGATCCTGGATTGGAACCACGAAACAGGAACATCCTTCACATCCGCTGCAAGGTCCAGACGCATGACTTCGGTGCCCTTTCCGTCAATCTGGAAGACGCTTTCAATCTCGTTCACAAGACGAGAAAACGACATCACTCCGGTATCGACAAGTTCTAGTTTGTGGTCCCCGCGTTTCCCCCATTTACACGACATATGCAGAATTGCGTCGTGGCCGTATTCTCGGAGGTCTCCAACTAGTTCGTAATGTTTCGTTCGTCGGAATGGATCTTTGTCGGGCTCGTAGCGCAAATCGCTGTAAAGCCGATTGAACTCCGGGTGGAACGGAGCATCACTAGGAATCCGGACATCGAGCTTATCAATCACCGGACTCAGTACCTTTATGCGCTGCGTATGGTGTACGCAAGTTGCAGGCTATTAGACAGGGCCTGCAACTCACTGCCGTATCGCCGCCCTGGTGGACCTCTTCCGAAAGCGATTGTCGATTTTCGACATGCGAGTTCGAAGCAGAAGTGCTTGCAATCGCTGTATACGCGTTTCTGAGTGGCTGGCGAAGTTTGTCTAGGGGTTGGGACTGAAGGGACGTGATTGCGTCGTGTATACACGCTTGGCAGAGCAGAATGGTTTGAGAGCATTTTTGTTTACGTGGTCGAACTTGAAGAGTGGACAGCAAGAACGCGAGGGAGAAGTCTGCTGCGCGCGAGCATCGGCTACATGGCTTAGTTGACATGTGCCTCTCGGTCCCAGCGATCCAGAATGTTGAAGACTTCGATTACGGCTGCGATTGAAGAATCGTCGAGAGGATCATGCTCAAGTACATCGCGGTCAAAGCTTTCACTACCGGAACTCAGCGCTTCGCGCTGGCTCACCATAGCGGGGCTCTGCCCCGCACCCCGACCAGTTTTAGGCTGAGGGAGCCCCGCTTCGCGGGGCTCAAAAGCAACAGCCAATCCCATCTCGGGGTTAAGGAGAACTGGTGGGCGAGCCTCTGGCTTTCGGCCAGCTGTCGCTGGAGGTGTTGGCCGTCTCAGCCCCGGATCGGACTGGTAGACCGATGCCCCGGAATTTGGTCCGACCGCACTCCGCTCGCCCTTATTGGACTTTTCTGTGTCCACGAAACGAGCGTACACCCAATTTTGTCGTGGTTAACTTGTGCAAAAACATGCGCTTTGGTAATTAGTTGGCTATAACGAGGCGGCATCATACAATTGCTTGGTGGTGGCGTGCATTACGAGGTACTTACTTGGCGAACTTTATTCTTGAGCCGGAACACGTTTCGTCGCGCACAGGGAAGAAGAAGCGGGGACGACCATTCGCGATGGACGACACCTCTCTATTGAGTAGGCGGGACAAGTACGCATTCATCCTTGAGCAGTGTTGGCCGGTAGTCGGCTGGCAGCTCCACAAGGCGAAGTCACCTGGGGATGTGCAGCGAGCGTTCCAGTCGATCAAGGGTGTCGATTTTTCTGACTTAAAGGCCTTCGTCAGTGCAGAAAAGCTGCCTACCACCGGTGAAGAACTGCCGCGGTTACGTAAGCGAATCGAAATGCAGGGCGATCAGTTACGCGCTTTGTATTTGGACCAAGGGGAGAAAAGAAAATCGCTTGAAGACGCTAGGCTCGCGATTCCCATCGTGGAGAACTCTCCGGAGTTAAGTAGATACGAAGAGACGTTACAGAGGCGCGAGCAGCGCTACCGGGAAGTCGAAACGCGCATCGCAGAACTACTCTCGTTGCGTAATAGCCTCGACAAAGAACTACAAATGCGCGAGGCGCATTTTGCTCAAAACGGCATTTTGGAGTTCGTTAAGAGTAGCCGTTACTCGATGACACCTGAGCGTGTCGCGAATGCAATGGCGGGGCTCCCGCTGATTGGTTGGCGGCACTCGGCTCAACGCTGTGGCAAGCAGCGCACGTCGCACTATGTTGCTTTCGAGCGATTCCTCGTCATTCAGCGGGTGTTTCGCTTTCGTCCGAGAACATTCAAATCTGCATTGGCAAAGATGCAAACCTACTTAGCAGAATCGCGAGAGAAGAATCAGCCCTGTTGCGTTGAAATGAGGTCAAATTGGTATTACTTGATGTGCGCGATCGAAGGTGCGATAGAGGCGAACGTCACTTCGAAAGAGTTTCCCTTTCGGGTTGCAGCACTCTACGAGATGAATCTTGCCAATCAGACACCCGAAAAGCGAGTACTTCAGGAAGAGTACAGACTTGATTTGCCAATGCCCCGGCGGTCCGCAATAACTAAGCGAAAAGGGTAGGGCACTCCAACGACTTGCCTTGTGCGCTATCTGCTGGGGATGGCCGAGAATCACCGCTCAAGTACACTTTGCGCGGCGGCAATCTCCGCGTATGCGCGGCTGGGGATGGCCGAGAATCACCGCTCAAGTACACTTGGTCACTTCCAGCACACTGCGGAACTTGAGCTGGGGATGGCCGAGAATCACCGCTCAAGTACACTGGCGCGCTCGGCTTGTTCCCACACCTCCAGGCTGGGGATGGCCGAGAATCACCGCTCAAGTACACTAGGGCTTGGCAACGTCAATAACACCTCTGGCTGGGGATGGCCGAGAATCACCGCTCAAGTACACTTCGTAGCTGTTGACCGCCTCGTACACCTCGGCTGGGGATGGCCGAGAATCACCGCTCAAGTACACTTCGCGACCGGAGCGAGCGGCGCGCTAACGAGCTGGGGATGGCCGAGAATCACCGCTCAAGTACACTCTTCGGGTCTTGCGACCAGATTCCCTTTTCGCTGGGGATGGCCGAGAATCACCGCTCAAGTACACTTACCATCTTAGATCCCTTGTCATCTGATCCGCTGGGGATGGCCGAGAATCACCGCTCAAGTACACTCGCATCCCGTCTGACTCGATCACCTTCACAGCTGGGGATGGCCGAGAATCACCGCTCAAGTACACTGCGTCATCTCGGCCAGCGCTTCCACAACGCGCTGGGGATGGCCGAGAATCACCGCTCAAGTACACTAGAGCGCGTGCCTTGAAGACACGGAATGTTGCTGGGGATGGCCGAGAATCACCGCTCAAGTACACTGAACACAGCTATTTGTCGTACACCGTACGGCTGGGGATGGCCGAGAATCACCGCTCAAGTACACTGCCCAGCGGGGCGTGTAGATAGAAGGACGCGCTGGGGATGGCCGAGAATCACCGCTCAAGTACACTGCGAGACGGATGGCGGCGTCCATCTTCAGCGCTGGGGATGGCCGAGAATCACCGCTCAAGTACACTAAATGATGACACTCAGCGGGTTCTCGCGAGGCTGGGGATGGCCGAGAATCACCGCTCAAGTACACTCTAACTTGCTCATAAGGACTCATCTGGCTCGCTGGGGATGGCCGAGAATCACCGCTCAAGTACACTTATCCGACAAGTAGGGCCGCACAGCCCACAGCTGGGGATGGCCGAGAATCACCGCTCAAGTACACTGCGACGTTGTAGTGAAAGACTCCGCCATCCGCTGGGGATGGCCGAGAATCACCGCTCAAGTACACTCATTGAAGCGGGGACCAACTACACCCTGCTGCTGGGGATGGCCGAGAATCACCGCTCAAGTACACTGATATCACGCGCCACATTGCACAAACGTGCGCTGGGGATGGCCGAGAATCACCGCTCAAGTACACTCCCAGCAGCGAGCAATCGGTCGCGCGCACGGCTGGGGATGGCCGAGAATCACCGCTCAAGTACACTGACGACCGGTGCCACGTTCTCCAACTCCTCGCTGGGGATGGCCGAGAATCACCGCTCAAGTACACTCGTGTTGTGCGGAACGGACCGCACGAACGGCTGGGGATGGCCGAGAATCACCGCTCAAGTACACTACTTACGATGTGCGCCATGTGACCTTTCTCGCTGGGGATGGCCGAGAATCACCGCTCAAGTACACTCAATCACGCCGCGGTAAGGCGGCGTGCCCTGCTGGGGATGGCCGAGAATCACCGCTCAAGTACACTGCGTTCCGCGTACGCCTTTTGCGTCATCAGCTGGGGATGGCCGAGAATCACCGCTCAAGTACACTCATCGAACTCGCGCCCACTAACCATCCCGCGCTGGGGATGGCCGAGAATCACCGCTCAAGTACACTCTTCTGATACGCGGTGATCATGCCGGAGAAGCTGGGGATGGCCGAGAATCACCGCTCAAGTACACTTTTTCGAACTTCCAACGTTGCATCGTGCAGCTGGGGATGGCCGAGAATCACCGCTCAAGTACACTTGGTCGTAGCTACTTACCACCGGAGATGTAGCTGGGGATGGCCGAGAATCACCGCTCAAGTACACTTACTCGCCGTAATTGGCCGATTCCAGTTGCGCTGGGGATGGCCGAGAATCACCGCTCAAGTACACTCCCGGAACCATGACAGCCCATATGCGCGTTGCTGGGGATGGCCGAGAATCACCGCTCAAGTACACTGGCGCTAACTCCAACTACCGCGAGCAGCGTGCTGGGGATGGCCGAGAATCACCGCTCAAGTACACTTAGCGACTTGTCTTCAGCGCTTGTATTTCGGCTGGGGATGGCCGAGAATCACCGCTCAAGTACACTCTGCGAGATGCCGAGCAGGCTCCCGACGCCGCTGGGGATGGCCGAGAATCACCGCTCAAGTACACTCCGCGATCTCGCCAACAAGAGGCTTGGGCGGCTGGGGATGGCCGAGAATCACCGCTCAAGTACACTTTTCGCAAGCGCGAAACGATTCCATTTCGAGCTGGGGATGGCCGAGAATCACCGCTCAAGTACACTACCGCAGAGTTGCGGTTCGTCGCCGCCATCGCTGGGGATGGCCGAGAATCACCGCTCAAGTACACTTCCGCGTTGGGTGAAATCGTCGCCGTGATGGCTGGGGATGGCCGAGAATCACCGCTCAAGTACACTCGTAGGGCTGGTCGGAGGCCAACAGATCGCGCTGGGGATGGCCGAGAATCACCGCTCAAGTACACTTGAGTGGCGTTCCTGGTGGGCAGGCAGTGAGCTGGGGATGGCCGAGAATCACCGCTCAAGTACACTTTCAATACTGCGCACAATCTCCAGGTCGTGCTGGGGATGGCCGAGAATCACCGCTCAAGTACACTCGCCAGGTGTTCTGGCCATCGTGGTTCAAGCTGGGGATGGCCGAGAATCACCGCTCAAGTACACTGGGCGCAGGCGTTGGCGCGAACAGGTTCTTGCTGGGGATGGCCGAGAATCACCGCTCAAGTACACTCCCAGTTCGTCACCGGCTTCTGCTCGGGGCGCTGGGGATGGCCGAGAATCACCGCTCAAGTACACTCGGATGAAGCGTAAGTACCCATCCATCCACGCTGGGGATGGCCGAGAATCACCGCTCAAGTACACTTGTACTTCTCGTTGATCGCCATCGAGAACGGCTGGGGATGGCCGAGAATCACCGCTCAAGTACACTACCTTCGTAATCTCAGTAGATACTTTCTTCGCTGGGGATGGCCGAGAATCACCGCTCAAGTACACTTCGCGCTCTTTCGTGCAGCATGGCTCACACGCTGGGGATGGCCGAGAATCACCGCTCAAGTACACTCGATGGACACGCCCTGTTCCGTGATATTGAGCTGGGGATGGCCGAGAATCACCGCTCAAGTACACTTCAGCATCAGCGCCAAGGCCACACGATCGAGCTGGGGATGGCCGAGAATCACCGCTCAAGTACACTTCTCGCGTTGGCACTACCAGTCTTACCCCGCGCTGGGGATGGCCGAGAATCACCGCTCAAGTACACTTCGTTTCATCTGCTCCCGCAGGAAATCACGCTGGGGATGGCCGAGAATCACCGCTCAAGTACACTTGGTAGGTGTAGGAGGTGGCTCTCGAGACGGCTGGGGATGGCCGAGAATCACCGCTCAAGTACACTTACTCTGTCTCCCGCCACACGACAAACGCCGCTGGGGATGGCCGAGAATCACCGCTCAAGTACACTGGTCCGGAGATACGTTCTGAACATTTATCGCTGGGGATGGCCGAGAATCACCGCTCAAGTACACTTGACCCTTGTCCTGAAAGCCATCAACGCATGCTGGGGATGGCCGAGAATCACCGCTCAAGTACACTTCACGAGGTCGTCCACCGGAACGCGCACGGGCTGGGGATGGCCGAGAATCACCGCTCAAGTACACTCCTGGAAAGCGGCGATCGTTTCAAGATCTAGCTGGGGATGGCCGAGAATCACCGCTCAAGTACACTAACGGCCACCGTCGAAGCACTCCCATCTCTGCTGGGGATGGCCGAGAATCACCGCTCAAGTACACTAAACGCGTTGGGAGAGTCGCTCACCATCTGGCTGGGGATGGCCGAGAATCACCGCTCAAGTACACTCATCGACCACGCACATCTGCACACCATTGTGCTGGGGATGGCCGAGAATCACCGCTCAAGTACACTAATATGCCCGCAGTAAGTACGAGACGCTGAGCTGGGGATGGCCGAGAATCACCGCTCAAGTACACTGCTCACATTGTAGGCACGTCCACACATACGCTGGGGATGGCCGAGAATCACCGCTCAAGTACACTCGATTTCCGCAGCTTGAAGCTGTTCGCCAGGCTGGGGATGGCCGAGAATCACCGCTCAAGTACACTAGCCGTCCAATCACGTTCATCGCTCACCTCGCTGGGGATGGCCGAGAATCACCGCTCAAGTACACTGGCGCCGGCGCGCTACTCATGGGGGTGCACGCTGGGGATGGCCGAGAATCACCGCTCAAGTACACTTTGACAAACACGCGCCAGATGATCTGTCCTGCTGGGGATGGCCGAGAATCACCGCTCAAGTACACTGGTACTAGCTAACCGCACGCACGCGCTTGCGCTGGGGATGGCCGAGAATCACCGCTCAAGTACACTGATTTGCGCGAGCCCATCATTGCCGGGCCCGCTGGGGATGGCCGAGAATCACCGCTCAAGTACACTGCTACTCATCGCCGCTCGGGTCGCTCCTGGGCTGGGGATGGCCGAGAATCACCGCTCAAGTACACTGGCTCAATGTTCTTCCCGCATCTAGGACACGCTGGGGATGGCCGAGAATCACCGCTCAAGTACACTTGGTCTGGTACGTACCAGTGCCATGCCGAGCTGGGGATGGCCGAGAATCACCGCTCAAGTACACTAGGTCGCGTGGAAGCGATTCAGAACACAGAGCTTCCACGCAGCCAACCTTCAGAAAAGAAGGATTTGTGCCGGAGGTTCTTCCGGTTCTCGCGGTTTTCGTCCATAGAACACTTCCATTTTCGCAAACTGGTGGTCAGTTAGCGCGACCAATCGCACCTGGCCTGAGGGAGGAACTGCAGTCCTCACGGTTCTTCTGTGCACCTCGGCAGCTTCCTCGCTGGGAATGTATCGCGCATAGACCGAAAACTGCAACATCATAAACCCGTCTTTCAAGAGAGTTCTGCGAAATCGCACGTAATCTCTGCGATTGTCTTTCGTCTCCACCGGAAGATCGAACATGGCAACAAGCCACATAGCACGATATGCGGAAAGATTCACCCTGCGCATGGCGATAGGTGATAGGGCGGGTTGAATCGGTTCTCTTCCCCACACATTCCCCGCGCCAATTCGTCGGCGGTGCGTGCGAGCAAATCGCAGAGTGTTCTCTGCTCGCCATTGCAAGAATAGCGATCTGCAAGAATGCCCAGCAACCATCCTCTCGCTTGCTGATCCAAAGGGCCATAAGGTGGGTTGTCTTGGATCCACTCGAATACCCGCCGGTCCACGACAGGCCGAAAAGGCTCCATGACATCCGCAGCAAGACTGAATGGGTCGTAGCGATTCTCGTGCCAGATTCCAATTGAAGGATGGAGCCCAGCGGCACAGAGCGCCCGCGCAGTAAGCGCACGGAGAACCGTATAACCGTAGTCGAGGTGACGGTTTTGATCAGGCCCGATTCCCCCTCGGCGGAACTTTGGATTCCCAAACACAAGAGGCCAGTAACGGCGAGCCGCCACTGATTCCAAGTTTCCTCTATCGCCAGATTGCACGCGAGCGGACATTGGGACGAGGCCGCCATCATCGCCGTGCAACTCTTTCAAGAGGGCCCCTTGCGCACGAATCTTTGCCTGGACGATTTTCTTCCAAAGTCTCTTTCTGAGCGGTGTAGACATCTGTGTCTGCTTCGCGAATCGCTCCGACTGAATGTAGTGCGCCTGAAGTGGAAGCAGCATGGATGCGGGCAAGAAAGCGTCGTCAATAGTGACCACGCTACCGCCGTTGTTTGCGATTCGCGAGAGAACAGCCTGAGTCAGTGTCACTCTAGGGTGTGCGACCAAAACAACCGCCAGTTCTGAGAGCGGTGTGTGAACAGGCGGAGCAGTCTCCGTAGCAATCACAAGCTGGTCATGCGATACGGAGAGCGCCGCCGGATTCGCGATTTCGACGACTCGGTCAATCATTGGCCGGGTGAACTCGTCCGAGGAGGTCAACAACGACTTTTCGGCAATCCATACGCCGCAATGAATCTGCTCCCGGTCTCCATCTCTCCTTAGCCAAGGCTATATCCTTGATGAGGCGCGCGTCCGTGGCTCGAACGAAGAACAACACCCCCGCGCCTTCTATCGAGCGAAGGCGATAGATTTCTGTAACACAACATCCCGCTTTGTGGTCACAGTTTCTGTGAAGCTCCACAGTGTCACCGCCCATAAGCGAGAACTTGAAAGCATACTCGTTGGTTCCTGGGTAGACACGTGCGACAACTGGCTCTCCCTTCTGCATCCGTTCGGCTGCACTCAATAGGGAGACAATTTCCGGCTCCCACCGCACTTCTTTGCCGTTCGCATCCAGCTCTGCAAATATCTCGACGTGATGATTGCTGGATGGCATGACAAAACGTTCGCGGTTCCCTTTGCCAATTGTGGACACATTGAGAACCTTGCGGATGCGTGCTTTTCTGATCGGAATACGACCACTGGTAGCGGGCAGACTAGGCCAGTCGTTCGTTGCCTCGCAGCGACTGAGGTCGCCACCAAGAAGAACGAACTTCTCCTCAACCGCTCGGCGCACTACGGGATCAACGATGTTGGCAATGTCCTTCTCGCTTAATGCCGTAATCGGCTTGCGAATATGAACGTAGGATTTCTTGCCTTCGAGACGGGGTTTGCCATAGTTCGTTTCATCGTGGAAGGCACCACTCAACTTGTGCTCCGGTCGATGGGAAATGGTCATGCGCTCAAACGCCGGGCGGATGGAGTCCACAAAATTGGGCCACGGGGACTCCATGCCACGAAATACCCGACGGTCTTGCTGCCATCCTGGCGCGCCAGCGGCCGCAACGCTCATGCGTTGAACCATGGCCTGACTCGTGAGCGCGATGGTGATTGCATCTATGGCGTGGTGGCGATGATCGGTACGTGGTTTCCCACGGCGTTCAGAGCTTGCTGCGGGAGCAGCCTCGCGCAGAATCGCTTCCAATCCCCACGATTTACGCAGAGTTGCCGTTACCATTCCCGTGGTAGCGTGTATTACTCTGCGACTCGTGCCGTCGCCGCACTGGATATCTCGACCTCCATAAAGTGTGCTCAATAGGTCGACAGCGAGTCGGGTCGTGTAACGGGTATCGTTCATCTGTCGTTGCGTAAACTCTTCCAGCTTTTCCAGGCTGCATAGCTGGAAGCGTCGGAGCTTTGCCTCGTTTCCGGGTTGCCAACTTCGTACACGTTGGACAATCAAGTCCCACTGTTCTTCGTCTGCGCTGTATGCCTCCCAAGGCGTGCGGCCTCGCTTCCTTGATCGGTTCTCCTCGTGATAACAGAGAGTCTTGTTAACGAAAGAATCGTCTGGGCAACGGCTCAAAGGGATGATGTGTTCAACGTCAAACTGCGAGTCTCCAAAAAGGGAGCTGAACTCAATGGATTTGCCGGTATATGGACAGATGCCGCCGCATTCATCAAAAAGAAGTGCCTTTTCAATGTCTGCACGAGAGGGGTTGTCGATTCGGCATTCATCGAAAATCTTCTTCTTCGCTTCAATGCGTTGCCTCTCATTCGCGCGGATCCGTCGCGTTGCCTCCTCTCTCTCTTTGCGGGATTTTCTAAGCTCACGAGCCATCTCGATTCGGATTTCGTATGGCTTTCCGTACTCGCCTACAATCGCATTTACAACCTTGCGAAGCTCCGTTAAAGCTCGCTCGACGGCAGGGTTCCGCAGTGTCGGAAGCGCTTTTCTGACTATGGGCAATTCATCAAGTGGGGTCTTTTGCTTGAATAGGTCTGGATAAAGGTTTCTGCGAACCGTTTCATAGGACTTGCCGCCTTCCAACAGCGGTATCACCTTGCGAAGTGCCTTGAGCGATAGGCTGCAGTAGCCGTCTTCGGGGTGGTTGTCTGCGAGGTTGCGCGCTGCGACCTCATCGAGAGCCCACTCTCTCTTGAGCCACTCGACGATTTCGTCCTCTGATTCAGTGACAGCCCAGCGATCGACGATTTCGGCCTGAGTTTCGGACGTCAGCTCTTGCCATGACTCGCGGAAAACCGTGCGCATCATCGCGTTTGTGCGATTACCTCGAAGCTTCTTTTCGCCGCCGCGCTCCAAATTGAAGTGAGCTTTGTTGATACCCAATTTCTTCCGAAGCGCGGCAAATGTTTGGTCGCCTTCCTGATCGAGTAGCGCATAAACTGTTTCCCGCTCGCTGGTCGATAACTTCGTCTCTGCCAACGAGCCTGGAGCAACTACCGCTAAATCATTCACCTTTTGAAGTATCCGAAATCTCTGCGCCTCCAGTGAGGCCCATGAAGCACGGCGCTCGTTTGGCTCCAGTTCGCAGAATCCGATCAAGTGCGCCTGTGCTGCGATGGGGCGCTGGAAGAAAAGAAGCTCGCACAACTGCGCCTTGAATTCCTCGTTTAACAATTCCGGCCAGTGGGACTGTTGAACTTGCCAGATAAGACTGAACTCTTGCTCGTACATGCTGCGAGCGGTCCAGCGGTTTCGGATTCGTCGCTCGTGTGGATTCAGTCCTGCAAAATACTCGCCAAGCGTCCTAGCACCCGACGAGGCCATCCGCGCAGACAACTCAGAGATGCTGGCCTTAACTTGGCCAATGTCGTCCTTTTGTTTCTTACCTTCCCTGCGATTCGACTTAAAGCCGCGCCGCTGTATCAGGTGATATAGGATTCGCCCGAGTTCGGGTTCGGTCAGCTTCTTATCGAGGGCAAGCTTACGCAAATAGTAGGGAAGTGCCTGCTCAACCGCTGCGGAGTCTTGTGGGGCAATGCCATGGCGAAGCGCCGCCGCCAAAACTTGGTCCAATTCGTTGAGGACCTGATGGCGTTGACAGGACAAATCGACCGACGTGTCGGAAGCGGCGGGCAACAATCCTTTGCGTTGTAGTAGAAGAAACAAGTCTCGCTGCCGAGCCGCGCGCCGTCGTAGTTGACGACGGTGCAATCTTGCTTCACGTCTAGCGACGGCTTTGGACTTATCCTTGCCTTGTTCAATATCAAGGGTGGAACCTTCCACTCCGGGCTCAAAGATTCGAACACCCGCTTTGAGCAGTCCGTTCGGACGGTGGAAGGAATCGAGTGCAACGAGAGCCCAGCCGATAGACGCTGAACCAAGGTCAAGTCCGAGAGTGTACTCGGGTATGGCCACATTCCTAGTCATAAGAAAGGCCTTGACAAAAAGTATGGGGGAGGAAAGACTCGCACCAGTGTACTTGAGCGGCGGTTGCTTGGCTATTCTCAGTAAGCTTTCGTCGTAAGGCTCCGCTCAACGAGCGACCTCTGAACGCCCCGGCGACGGGGCGTTCTTCTTTGCCGACCGAACCGAACGGTTTATCTACTATCGCAGACGTGAGTTTCGAGATGCTTGTCCGACGGCTCAGTGCACGCGGTCAAAGGAGCAATCTGAGAGGCTTCGCAACCCGGAGATAGAAAAGTTCTAAAATCGTCCTCTAAAGCCGACCATTCATTTCAATAGCTTGCAAAGACGCCTAAAATCAGTCGCAATTGGCCGCAAATGCCTTGCGACGGCTTTTCAAAGGAGTCCGAGGAAGCTACTTCCGGTTCTTGCGGGGCTGCCCAGGAGGGAGGTACTTAACCTTCTTCGTGATGTTCTGCTCGAACTGTTCGATGATCTCGCGACGGCCATCCTTCAAACCCTGCTGGTACACCGCTTCGAGGACCTCGCCTAGACGAACACCTTGATAGACGTCCATGTTCATTGTCACTTCTTGTAGCGCGTGTTGAACCTTCGCGCCCGTGTACAGCGCCAACTGCCGATTCGGCATGTCCAGCGTTACTTTGTTCCACTTCGCCGGCTTCTTTGATTTCGCCATCCTGGTTCGCTCTCCCTTGAAGAAATGGCGCCCCAGGATTCACCTGAGGCGCCTCACATCCACTACATCACTGCCGATCCATTTCCGTTCACAGTTTCAGCCGGCTCGGGAACCGCAGCTTGCTGAAGGTCCGCAGCGACAGCGGTTTCGAGCGGAGTGGATTCTTCACTCTTGAGCTTGGCTTCAATCTCAAGCTCGGACTTGGTTGCCAACGCCAAACTCTCAGCGGTGGCACAGAGCAAGTCGCGTACGCGCTTCCGCTGATCCTCCGGGAAGTCATCCTCATCCACGAACTCGTAGTTCAGAGTGAAGATGGTGTGCAGGATGAGCTTGAGTTCATAGCGGCGAATGAACTCATCTTCGAGGCTCTTCTTCGACATGCGATGCCGCAGGTCGAGGAACGGAGGGAATTCGGCGTTGTAGTACAGGTGGATCTTGTTCATCAGCGAGCGGATCGAGAACCCGACGCGCTGCGGATCATGCGGCCACCCCAGAGTCCCCCAAGCGGTGTCGGTAGTCTTTACCGGAATGGGCTTCACGACGGGGATGTCAACTTCAGTGAAGTCCTTCTTACGAATCTTCACCTTGATGACCTTCGTCGTGTCACTGTCATCGTTCTCTTCCTTCTCGTTCTTCTTCCCGCTCGGCTTCGCTTTTGCCTCGGGCTTCGCAACGATCTCGATCGGAAGTACCTTGGTAATGGCAGCGCCAGGCGCGTATTCCAATTGAACCTGGATGAAGGCCTTGGTGCCAACGGGGGCGTCGTCGGCGCACTCGAAGTGACAACGGACGCGTCCGCCCTTCATGTCACCCGATCCGACGTACCGCACCTCGTGCGCGGTCACCTTGATCTTCGAATTCACCGGGTCTTCGGGCTTCCAATACGAAGGGGCTGCGTCGGTCTCGAACACGAAGCTGTAACGCTGACCGGGGTGCAGCTTCGCTTCCGTTCCCGCGAACTTCCACCGGATGAACGTGGGGGGTTCGTGCGCCTCGATTGGAAGCGGCTCCTTGGGGCCGACCGGAACCTTCTTTTCCTCCTCGACCGTCACCCACTTCTCTACCTTACGCGTGAGCTGCTCGAAGTTAATTCCAGCCGCTTTCAAGTACTTCTTGATGAGCGAAGAAATGTTCTCCGGATTGTCGCCGTTCTTGTTGCCAATGTCGGCGGCAGCGAGCTTCACGTTGAGATCTTGCAGCTTCGCATCGAACCCGAGACGCCGGACCAGCTCCTCGAGAATCATCTTCTTGATGGGCGTTTCCTTCGCATGCTCACGCGTAGAGGTGAACATCTCGTACTTCGCGCGCGGATCCAGGTCGTTGCAGTCGATCTGCACGATCATGTACTTGCCGACGGCCCACAACTTAGCTCCCGTTTGGCCAGTGATGATCGCACGACTCTCTTCTGCATGCGTCTGGCCATCGAGGGTCATGAGGATAGTCTTGTCGGGATCAACCCAATTGCGCAACACGCCCTGCGAACTGCGGCCGGCGGGATCAACGACCCAGTACGTGATCTTCACGCGACCCAGTTCGCCAACGCCTTCGCGGCCGCCGAAGTCCCACTTCGGCAGCTCGTAGTACTCGGAGTTGCGATGGAGGATCTTCGTCCCCGTCTTTTCGTCCGGATCGTCCTCGTTGCTCTCGGTGCCCTCGGCGTCCGCTTCCTCCGCTGCTACCTGGCTCTCGGCCCCCGCTTTCAAGGAATTCGCGTTTGCGCGTTCGAGTGCATTGACAGTGCCACGGATCACGCGACCATAGCGCCGGTAACCCGGAAACGTGGGGTACCCCTCAGCCTTGGAAGGACGGAGAGAAAAGATCTCCAACCAGACGGGGAACAGAGGTTCAGCGAGCGAGCGCATGAGCAAGCCATACAGGCTGTTTTCACCGACGGGGTTGAACAACGCGGCTGCGTTGTAGCCGATGTGACGCACGAGGGTGCCTGCTTTAAATTCTGCTTCGGCGATCTCGATTTCGGGGATCTTGCCGTCGATCACGAGATAACGGTAGGTGGGCGTCTTGTCGCCGACCGCCAGATTCCATTTGGCCTCTACAAGCGTGAACGCCACCTTCTTGGAACCAACCTTGCGAGCGGCGATCAGTGTGAGGTCGGTGTACTGGTAAGTGCTGGACGCACCTTGACCATGTTTGCCAGTCAAGTAGTGCTTGCTCTTCTTGTTTCCGCGGTTGAGCGACAAGATGGTGCTGGGCATTTCCTCACTGGTCAACCCAATGCCGTAGTCGCGCGCGTCAAAGATGAGATCCTTCGGATCGCTAGGATCTCCCACCCACCCAGCCACCGTGACGGTACTTTTCGCCAGATCGAGAACCTGATCGTTCGTCAGTCCGACAGAGAGTGCTTCGGTGCTCAGACCAAACCACTTCTCAGCGGCAGCAACGGGCGACATCGGCATCGGGCCGGTATGCGTAACAGCCTTCGCCTCAAGGTTTGCGTCGCCTTCGTTAGTCACGCGCTCGATAAAAGCCCGGCCTGGAATGGAATTCAGGCTCATCGGACCGTCATTCGAAGTCGAGTCGTTGAACGGCTTCCACCCAATGTTGCCTTTGAAATGCTCCTCGAAGTGATTCAACCGTGCACGTGCGTCGCGCCACCCTCCGAAGCCTGCCCAAGGTAACGTGTAGTCCTGCTTCTTCGTGGACTTGCCATTGGGATGCGGCTGCGATACGGAACTGGTGACGGTCAGCGCCAAAGAACGGAACAGTTCTTCCGGGGTGGTTGGCAGCTTCGAGAGAGACGGGAACGAAGGCGGAATTGCCTTCTTATTTTGCGTTGGGGCAGACGCAGGGGTAGGAACAGCCCCGGTAGGGTGCTTCATCGTTAATCTCCATGTACGCCCTGACTGGGCAAATACACGCCTCACCGCCGGACTGGCCGTGAAGCGAACAGCTTGCTTTCGCACGCTGCCAGCATCATCATACCACAAACGATCGTAACTGATCGCACATACCAGCACTCGGCGGTACTGAAGATGGGAAGAAGGATTGCTACGCCATGTTTGAGAAACTCATAACCGATGAATTGCCTGCGACCGTTCGAGAGCTGTACACGTTAGCGCGTGAGCGCCAGCCACAAGATTGCCAGTCAACGCCATGCCCGCACCGAGAGAAGCTGCGTGACACTGACCTGGAATGGATGCATCAGCTTCGGAGGGAACTAAAGGTGATGGCGGTGTGTGACGGCAAGCGGAATAGCGTCTGGCGTCTGAAGTCGAAGTAAGCCTATTTCACTCACCCATATTTCACACTTGAGCTGTCGCCACTTGTGATGCAAAATGATGCAACCTGATGAGGTTTTCATCATGGCATTACAAGTTAGCGAAGGCGATCGACTTACGGTCACGCTGGCTCCAGGCCAACGGCAGGTCTTGGAGCGAATTGCCGAGCTGAACAGCATGAAGTTGGCGCAGGTCGTTCGCATCGCGATCGCGACCTTCGTCGAGGATCACAGGGATAAGCAGATTCCGCTTCGGTTCCCACGCAATGAAGAAACATAAGAAGAAGATCATCAGGTTGGAGCCCGCTTACTCTACGCCGTCGGGCGAGATGTACGCAGGCGACGCGAAGGAAATCCTCGCGAAGCTCAACCGTGCTGGTTTCAAGCACTCGGCTCAATTGATCTTTACTTCTCCTCCATTTGTCCTGAACCGGAAGAAGAAGTACGGAAACCTCACCGGGCGGGAATACATTCAGTGGCTAAGTTCATTGGCGCCGCTGTTCGCGGACTTACTCAAGCCGGATGGTTCGATTGTCATTGAGCTTGGGAACGGGTGGGTCCCGGGGAAGCCCACTATGTCAACGTTGCCCCTGGAGGCGCTGCTAGCGTTCAAGCGGAAGGGTAAGTTTCATTTATGCCAAGAGTTCGTTTGCTACAACCCCGCTAGACTGCCAAGTCCCGCGCAATGGGTGAACGTAGAACGTTGTCGCGTGAAAGATGCGTTCACTCGAGTTTGGTGGCTCTCTTCCACCCCACGACCCAAGGCGGATAACAGAAACGTGCTGACCTCGTACAGCGACAGCATGAAGAAGCTGCTAGAGAGCGGAACGTATAACCCCGGTCATCGTCCATCTGAATTCAAGATTGGGGAGAAGTCGTTCCTGACGAACAATCGCGGTGCAATTCCTCCAAACGTTCTGGCCGCATCCATTGCGAGTGTCGTGGAAGAGATAACCTCGCAACCGGGCAACGTGTTCGCACTGGCGAACACGGGTAGCAATGATGGTTACCAAGAACACTGCCGGAAGAACGACGTCCCTCTCCACCCGGCACGCATGCCGGCGAAGTTAGTCGAGTTCTTCATTAGATTTCTGACGTCAGCGAACGACCTAGTGATTGATCCTTTTGCGGGCAGCAATACGACAGGTGCCGTTGCTGAAATGCTCGGCCGTCGATGGAAGTCAGTCGAGATCAAGCAGGACTACATTGACGCGTCACGAGTGAGGTTCGATTTCTTGCAGCCACACCTCTTGGCTGAGGCTGCAGTCGAGATGTCAGGAACGCCGACCAAATCAACACGAAAACAGACGAAGGTTGCTAAATCCAGCAGCTAGAGGGCACAGAACCAATCTCCCAGCGCAAGGGCATTGTATTGGTGCTGTGCCCACACCCACTCTAAGCGCAGAGTTCACCCCGGGAAGCATCGATTAGATCCGCGCATTCATCGAGGTCTGTCCATGCCTCTGAATGCGGACTCTCCTCAACTTCGAATTCGGCGTCGTCTAGCGGGCAATCTGCTGGTGCGAGGAGCGGCGGTGTAGCCAGTACACCAAACCTGTCCTGAATGGCCCAGACCGCATCAAGGTACGGTCGCTGACCGATATGGCCATACCTCTTCGCCATGTGGATGGCCTGACTGGCACTCCAACCGGCGATCCCCGCCACAATCGCGTAGGGGATGCCCGCCTCCAACATCCACGTGATCGCCGTGTGACGGAGGTCGTGAAATCTGCACTTCACTCCGGCCCTCTTCTTCGCAGTCTGCCAACACTTCTTCCATGAACCCAGCGCGCGTGTGGGAATTGTTTTGCGGCGCGCTTTACCATCGCGGCCCATGGATGATCGCTCGTGGGGGAACACGTAGTCATCCTGATGCCGATCCGGGAACTGGTTGGCCCACCAAGTCATCGCCCGCATAGCAAACGGGTTTAGTGGAATAACTCTTCCACTTCCGTGTTTGGTTTTGCTTTTGCGCACCTCCAGATAGCAGCCGACAAGATTAACTTGCCACCAACGAAGCAGGCGAATCTCCTCGTCACGCATCGTCGTGGACAGTGCGAGCACGACGACAACAGCCAAATAGCGAGCGACGCTCTTTGCGCAAACTCTAACTAACCACCAAGCCTCATCAGGAGATAGCGCGATTCCGTGAAAGTCGCCCACCGGCAGCTTGCGGACATTGTCGCGAATACCATCCCACCACTTGAACATCTTCATGATGCCGCGGAAGGCATCGTACTCGAGGTTTATGGTGGCAGGAGCAGCGCGTTCTGCAAGCCTGGCCTGCTGATACGCCTTCAGATCCTTGTCCGTTATCTGGGACAGCATCATCTTCCCAAACACGGGCAGGAGGTGCTGAAGACTGTAGAACTCGATGTCCATCATCGAATCCGAGACAGCGTGCTTTCTTGAAGCCTGGTACTCCTTGGCAGCTTCTTCGAAAGTCTTGTCTATCCCGCCTCGGTTCGTTCCGTAATAAGCGTCTTCGATGCGGTTCCTGATTGCACGTAGGCGATCCCGTGCGACCGTCAACTTCGACGTGCCAAGTGTGCCTCGGTACGTTTTGCCCTTGAATTGGAAGTCGTAATGGTAGTTGCCCTTCTTGCGGTACTTGAAAAGTGACATGCGGATCTCCCTTTTGGGAATAGTCGTCCGCCTTCACTTGGGGAGGGAAGGACATCAGTGTGCCACGCGAGCTGTAGCTCGTCAACACTCGCGCGGATTCTCGCAAGCAGAGGAATGGCGCAGTTCAGCCGTTCCTAAACGTCAACAACATTCGAAAGGAAAGATATGGAACATAAGAAGGGGCAGGACAGAATCACAACGTCTGGGTCCCCGCGAAAACAACCCGAGGTGCAACCGACTTTCGAACCACCTGAGAACAGAGACGTGGGCTCGCTTCTCAGCGTTCCACAAGCAGCTGCCCGCCTGGGTGTGAAACCTGCAACGATCCGTTCTTGGATTCTACGTCGCGAGAAGATCGAAGTCGTACGTATTGGTCGTTGCGTACGAATTACCGAGCGGTCACTTGTCGCCTTAATTGAGAGCAATCTGATAAAGCCGGAGAAATAGATGCGAGAAAAGAAGCTGTACACTGCCGCTGACTATCTTGCGCAGGCTGAGCAACAGTTGGAAGAAAGGTATCCCGGGTCGTTGGAGAAGATTCGACAGGGAAAATCGATACTCGTCATCCAAGAGCAAGCGATAGGTGACGAATACGATCCGGAAGAATTGGCACTCATTGGGTCCGTCGCGAAAGTCGCAGCACACCATGGGAATGTGGTGGTGATGGTTCAGACGAACGGAGTGCTCACGTTGGGATTTGACAAGCTGAAACCCTCAAAGGAATCTTCAAAGGGACAAGCATAAAAACGTGCCGTAAGTGGTCTTTTTGGGGTGTCCGCGGCTCTCTTGCCCCATCGCATGTAATCGCTTGGTATAGCACTACATAGCGTTGCTCAAGAGCCGCGGGCTCACTGCTGTTAACGGAGCGCCCTCTGTTGGGGTGCGAGGGGTCGGCAGTTCAAATCTGCCCGTCCCGACCATTTTCTTTTCTCCGGTCGCCGGTTCTCGGTAGCCGGTCCCCAGTTGAAAGTCTTGGACGCACTGCGCACGGTTCGAATGCATCGGGGCGGCATTTCCCATGCAAGCAACACCAGTTTGCATGGGGATGCGCGCTACGTCCCCTTCCCCAACGGGTTCTCCACTCGGGGGCGTAGATTCGGATGACTTCTGCGTAGTACCCGAGAGCGGAGAAACGGCGAGGACGTCCACGAGTATGAGTTCGTGTGCGTACATGTTCATGTGCCCGAAGCCGTTCTTCAACACCTCGGGTCTGCGTGGCTCAACCGTCTCGAACTGGCCCACAACGACAACTTCCGCACGGTAAGGATTCGGAGAGTTCTCGGGACGCAGTTTATTCCAAGCGGCTCTGATTTTTGCCTCGTCGTACCTGAAGACGAACCCGGCTTTCGGTGCTGTCCGTAGCTCGTCTGGAACGGCCTGTGGCATAGCGGGAAGGCTCGTTTCCTGCATCGCATGAAGCATCTCTGCATCTTCGACCCAGATGGAGTAGTCAAGGTCAGCACCTTGGCAAGGTAATAGCGCAACCCGTTCGAAGCTGCTGACAAAGCATGCGTGTACCGTCACCACTTTGTGTGCGTACGACTGGGGCCTCGCCACGACTTGTTCGATGTCAACAACTTGCGGTTGCGACTCAGAGTGTGAAGCGCGGTGGCATCCTGAAGCCGCTACGGCAAACAGAAAAACGAAGATAGCGATGACGTTCTTCACGGCAGCAATGGTACCCCGCACTTGCAATAGTGGAACAGGGCTCAGAACCGAAGTGTTTACGGCGACTGCCAGTGGAACTTGTCGGTCACACGCCCCGGCTGGTGGCCCTCGATAAGGGCGAAGGCTTTGTCAAGGACAAAGATATCCTGCCCGGTGTTTGTGACACCGCGTGTTTGCCAGAGAAGGTTGAGGACCAAGACCCTGGGCATTTCACGCTGAATCACCCTGCGGTGGTTTTCTCTTCTTAGGAAGCCGTTGCTGTTGCGTGTTCTATACGGCTTTTCAAGAAGTCGTTCCACCAACCATCGATGCGGCCTCTACTGCGGCCATGATTCTTCTATGCGAACATCCAGCCTCGTGCTGGATGCGAGAGCGCCCAGTCAACACATCGGTCTAGCTTTCGCCGACCAGGGCCACCCGCGAGCTGCTCTCGACATGAACGATCTCCGGATACGCTGTGTTGGTGCGCAGCATCCAGTAGAGTCGTACCGCCAACCGCCGCGCCGCCGCCACTTTGGCCACGCCTTTTTCCATCGTGTGACAGCGATGCTTGTACTGTTTACGAAACCCTTCATCCAACCGCGTGACGTTGTGAACCGCTTCCACCAGCAACATGCGGACGAAGCGGTTCCCCTGTTTGCTGATCGAACCCAGCTGCTGCCGGCCGCCCGAGCTGTACTCGCGCGGAATCAGTCCGAGATAGCTGGCCACCTGCTTGCCACGTTTGAACCGCGTCGGGTCGCCGATGGTCACCGCAAACGCCAGAGAGGTGATCGGACCCACGCCCGGCTGCGTCATCAGCAAGCGCGCCTGCGGGTGCTTGGCGGCTGCCATCTCCGCCGCCTGGTCGAGCTTGCCAATCTGCTCGTCCAAGCTCTTCAGCAGACCGAGCAAATCCTCGCGCCGCCGCGCTGCCCAGCCTTCCAGCGGAAGCTCGCGCAGCGCCTTCTGCCCCGCCTCGCTCCACAGCTTGCGCTTCTTCTGCACGCCGCGGTTCAGCATCAGGTGCTGCAACCCGTTCTTCACCCGCGTGCGGATCTCTACCAGCTTGTAGCGATGAATCAGCAGCTGCCGCACGTCACGCTGCTCGGCCGAAGGCATCCACAGCCGCGGAAACCGCCCCTCCACCAGCAGCTTCAGAATGTGCGCCGCGTCGCGCTTGTCCGTCTTCTGCTTGCGCACGTAGCTCGCGCGAATCTGCGCCGCATCGCCAACCCAGACTTCGTGGCCCAGCTGCGACAACAAGTCGATCAACCACTGACTGTTGCCGCAGGCTTCGATCCCAATCAACGCCGCTGCAGATAGCGAACGGTAAAACCGCTCCGCCTCACCATCTCCGTTGACCAGCTTGAGTTCGGATATCTCTCCCGTTTCGGCATCAAAAACCGCAACTTGTTGCCAGCTCGGATGAAAGTCACAGCCTACAATAGTCATGAAGGCTCCTTCTTCCCAGAGGTCTTGAGTCCTCAAACCCAAGGACTACTCTGGATCGAAGCGAAGCCTTCGCCCTTATCCAATCAACATCTCGAGATAGGAAGACCTCGAAGGTGCCCTACATCTGCCTGACGTTGGCAGATGTGGGTCTTTGTCTCTTCAATCTCCACCTCTTTGTTGTTTTATCATCGAGTGAGTTCTGGCATTGAAGGATGACTCCGATGACTCCCATATGTGCCAAAACCGCCGGGCAAACACATATGTCACCACTCCCCAACGCAGCTATCCAGAGCTCAAGGCACTCTGTAGCGTTCGGGGAAGCGGGATGACAGGAAAGTTCTAAGATCGCCTGCTAGGGCTGACCATTTTCTTTCCGATTGCCGGTTCTCGGTAGCCGATTCCCAGTTGCAGTCTTGGACGCACTGCGCACGGTTCGAATGCATCGGGGCGCATTCCCCATGCAAGCAACCCCGGCTTGCATGGGCCACCAGTGTGCCGCTTCATCAGTTACGCCAGTTACGCCGTGCGCATCTTTCCGTGTGTTCGGGGTGAGGGCAATCGTGTTCCTTCACGCGTTTCCTTGCGCTTATTGATCTGTTTCGACGCGGCATTGCCGTATTCGGAAATAAGGAAGTAGATTGTACGACTGATCGCACCCTTGTTCGTGAGGCTGTGAATTTTCTTTTCTTGGACGCGCTTCGCGCGGAGTCTGTCTTCTGTCAGCCAACCGAGACGGCCAGACATGGGGCACCGGGCTCCTGCGTTTCCTGCATCACACGTTGGGCATGAAGAAATTATCTAAGCTCGTGACGACGGTAGTAGCTCTGGTGTTCTGCACTGTTATCTCCCTGTCTGCGCAACAGCAGGGCTCTCACCCATTGGCAACGGTAATCGACCCATCCAAGCTGGTCGATCTTACGTATCCCTTCAATGCACAAACTATCTACTGGCCGAACGCTAGTGCATTTGAGTGGAGGCCGGAGCATTGGGGTCCGCGTGAGGACGGCCGCTGGTACGCGGCAGGGCACTATGCCGCGAGCGAACATGGCGGCACTCACATGGATGCTCCGATTCACTTTTCGCAGGGAAGACACACAGTGGATGAGATTCCGGTTTCGCATTTGATAGCGCCGGCAGTGGTGATCGACATCAGCAAGCAATGCAGAGTGAATCGTGACTACCTTTTAACACCACGCGATGTCGAGGATTGGGAGAGGTTTCATGGCCGTGTCCCGAAAGGTTCGATCGCGTTGGTGCGCACAGGATGGGGAAAGTTCTGGCCGAACAAAAAACAGTACATGGGCACGGACACAAAGGGTGATGTGGCCAACCTGCATTTTCCCGGAATCGGGGTGGAAGCAGCCAAGCTGCTCGCTTCACGTGGAATTGTCGCGGTTGGCATTGATACCGCAAGCATGGATTACGGACAGTCGAAGGACTTCGCCACTCACGCGGTTATCAACGGCGCGAATCTCTATGGCCTGGAAAACGTTGCCAACTTGGATCACGTACCAGCTACTGGCGCACTATTGATTGCTTTGCCGATGAAGATCGGGGGCGGCTCCGGCGCACCGACGAGAATCGTGGCAGTGCTTCCGTTGCGTTGAACCGATCCGCGATAAGAGTGTGGTGAGCAGCATCACTCTCAAGTTTCGCCTGACCCGCAAGGCGGCTGCACTGTTACCCAACGTTAGCTGCGCGAACGCGCCCCTCAACTTACAAGGCAGACCCATCTTTCGATTTGGAACTCGTCACTGGCAACGACTTCCGAGTAGTCGTTCATCCGAGATGTGATTGGAGGATGCCATGCCTGGACAATCGTTAGATCAGTTGAAGAGTTCTTTCCGGGGGGAGCTTGTTCAACCGACAGATGCCGCCTATGAGTCCGCTCGCAAAGTCTACAACGGGATGATTGACAAGCGCCCGCGTCTCATTGCGTACTGCGTGGATGTTGCCGACGTCATAGCGGCGGTACGGTTTGGTGCGGGCAATGCGATGTTGACCGCGATTCGTGGTGGCGGACACAACGGTGCGGGCCTAGGAATTTGTGACGACGGTCTGGTTATCGATCTTTCACGAATGAAGGGCATTCGCGTGGACCCCGAGGACAGAACCGTCCGCGTTGAGGCAGGGTGCGTTTGGGGCGACGTCGATCATGCAACACATGTTTTCGGCATGGCTACGCCCAGCGGATTCATTTCGACCACCGGGGTGGCCGGGCTCACCTTGGGCGGAGGGATCGGATATCTCACCCGCAGATATGGCCTGACGATCGACAATCTGCTCGCGGTGGACATGGTTTTGGCCGATGGGAGCTTTGTGACGGCGAGTAGCGAGGAGAACCCCGATTTGTTCTGGGCCGTACGCGGCGGTGGAGGAAACTTCGGCGTGGTCACTTCCTTCAAGTTTCGGCTGCACCCGGTCAACATCGTCCAGTTCGGCCCGACGTTCTGGCCGCTCGCCGAGGCCGCGAATGTACTCAGCGCCTATCAAGACTTCATCAAGAACGCTCCCGAGTACGTGAGCGGCTTCTTTGCTTTTCTTGTCGTCCCGCCCGCTCCAATGTTCCCTGAGCATCTCCACAACAAGAACGTGTGCGGCATCGTTTGGTGTTGCACTGGCTCTGCCGAACAGACGGAGCAAGCCCTGAAGCCGATGCGGTCGCTCGGCCACCCGCTTTTCGACCACGTAGGGGCTGTGCCATTTCCGGCCGCGCAAAGTTTGTTTGATCCACTGTTCGTTCCCGGCCTGCAATGGTATTGGCGGGCTGACAACTTCACGGAATTGAGCAAAGAGGCGATCGCCCGGCATGTCGAGCACGGATCTCAGATCCCGACCATGCTCTCAACGATGCATCTTTACCCGGTCAATGGCGCGCCACAAGGCGTCGGCAAGAACGAGACGGCATACAGTTTTCGTGAAGCGCTGTTCTCCGAGGTAATCGTGGGCGTGGACCCTGATCCCGCGAACGCTCAGAAAATCACTTCGTGGTGCAAAGAGTATTGGGACGCTCTGCATCCGTTCTCGGCGGGTGGCGCGTACGTAAACTTCATGATGGATGAGGGCCAGGATCGCGTTCAAGCCACATATCGCGATAACTATCAGCGTCTGGCCGAAATCAAGAAGAAGTATGACCCCAAGAACTTTTTCCGGGTAAATCAGAACATTCGACCGGCCGAGGAACTCTCAGTCGGCAACTTAGTCGCTTAGTTAATGGATGGTTGCCGGTTCTCATAGCCGGTTCCCAGTTGAGAGTCTTGGACGCGCTGCGCGCGGATTCGATTGCACTCATGCCCATGCAAGCAACACCGGCTTGCATGGGCCACCACGAATTAGCTTCAATTCCCAATTTCAGTCTGGCTCGCAATGCGGCTGCATTGTTAGGGACGTTAGTTGCGCGTACGTGGGCAGCGGATATGGAGTTCGCTCCAGCAGCACCACACCCGCACGCCACTTTTCGGCGAAGCGAGAATAAATGAGACAATTCTCGCCATGAAGCCGATCTACTCTCTGACAGTCGTCATCATTCTCCTCCTCCCCGGAATAGCGATAGGGCAAGAATCAATTGCGAAGTCTCCTTTTGATCCAGTGAAGTTCTTTGTCGGTCACTGGCAAGGCACATCGCAGGGCGAACCTGGCAAAGGTAAGGGAGATCGAAACTACGAATTTGTGTTCGGCGGCAAGTTTCTTCGCGCAACCAACAAGACCGTTTATCCCCCGCAAGAAAAGAATCCAAAGGGCGAAGTTCACGAAGATGTTGGCTTCTTCAGCTTCGATCGCCAACGGAAAAGACTTGTGCTCCGACAGTTTCATGTAGAAGGGTTCGTAAATGAATATGTCGAGCAGGAGGGAAAAGACGGCAAAACGCTCGCATTCGAGACCGAGCGAATCGAGAACATACCAGACGGCTGGAGGGCGCGGGAAACCTACAGAATCGTGAGCCAAGATGAGTTCATCGAGGTGTTCGAACTGGCAGAACCCAAAAAGGAGTTCGCCGTTTATTCGCAGAGCCATTGGAAGCGGGTGAAGTGACGTGATGGCCAATCCCAATCTGGCGTTTCAATAGGATGGGCGAAGGCTTAGTGGTGAGGGTGAGATGAAGTCATCGGTATTCATTGCAACGAGCGTCGACGGTTTCATCGCGCGGCAGGACGGTGCGCTGGATTGGCTGCCAGCCAACGGCGGCGAACCTCACGGATACGAGGAGTTCATCGCCACGGTGGATTGTATTGTGATCGGCCGCAATACGTTTGAGACGGTGTTGACATTCGATGCCTGGCCGTACGGCAAGAAGCCGGTGGTAGTGCTCAGCACGACGATGTCAAAGTTGAAAATGCCTGAGGGCGCCGTGTGCGATGTGATGGCCGGCACGCCACACGAGATCGTGGCTCGGCTCGCGCAACGTGGTTTCAACCATCTCTACGTCGATGGCGGAGTGACTATTCAAGGCTTCTTAAAGGCAGGACTCATCCAGCACTTAATCATCACGCGAATACCGTTGCTCCTCGGAAGCGGGATTCCCTTGTTCGGACCTCTGCCGCACGACATACGAATGCAACACGTGGCCACGCGATCCTATCCGAGCGGCATGGTACAGAGCGAATACATGATCGCACCGGAGCTGTCCACCGCGTAAACGACTGCTTGACGTTGGCTTTGTTGCACAGTCAATAGTGACGCGTGGGCGTTCGATCAGGAACAGATCGAATATCAGGGAATATTTTTAGGTTGTTCCAGTTGTATGTGGTGAAGGGAGCAACCAATGAAAAAGTTTCTTTTGTGGCTCACACATCCTCCAACTGACGGTCCCAAATCCACACTACTGCTGAGACTTATGGCAGGAGGAGTGTTTCTCTGGGAAGGGATTTTGAAGTTTGTATATGTGAACCAGGGCGTTGGCCGGTTTACAAAACTTGGGATTCCGTTTCCGCATTTCACGGCCACCACCATCGGATACCTTGAGATCGTTGGAGGGCTGCTGTTGCTTACCGGCCTGATGACGAGGCTGATTGCGATCCCGTTTGTTGTCGAGATGATTGTGGCGATACTTTCGACGAAGATTTCGTTGTATCTGGGAACGTCGCCGTTGCCATTGCCGCCGGTGCCTCCACAGGTCGGTTTCTGGGCTGTGCTGCACGAAATCCGATCCGAGTACGCGCAGCTTCTGACGGTTGCTTTTCTGTTAGGGAATGGGCCCGGAAAGTGGTCGCTGGATGCGGTGCTGCTCCGCAAATGGAGAAAGGGCGGCGTCTTGGAACGCGTCCAGTCGGAGAGGTCGCTGGACTTGTCGGCTGCCACCAGCCACTGAATTGGTTGGCGGCCCTGGAACTCCGGCGGGGAGAGAGGACGAGCCTCGCCGGAGGTGGACTGGTGGGGGCTGTGGCTGATCGTGCTGGTGATTTCGGGTCGTTCGAAGAACTGGCGATGCCGCTCTTCGCCAAGCTCTACAACTTTGCCCACTGGCTCACCCAGGACCGCGCCGCAGCGGAGGATCTTGTGCAGGAAACGTATATGAAGGCGCTGCAAGGTTTTTCTTCCTTCCGGCAGGGAACGAACTGCCGCGCTTGGATGTACAGGATTTTGCGGAATACTTTCCTGACGACGCAGGTGGGGCTGAAGGCCAGCGCCTTCGTCTCCTTCGATAACGAAGACGACAAGCCGACCGAACCAGCGGCTGCCGACACTCCAGAATCGGTTCTGCTCGCGCGGGTGGAATTGGAGACCATCCAGAACGCTCTGGCGCTGTTGCCGGTGAAGTTTCGCGAGATCATTCTTTTGTCTGATCTGGAGGAGATGAGCTACCAGGAAATCGGCGAGACGCTCGGGATTCCCACGGGTACGGTGATGTCGCGCCTTTCTCGCGCGCGAAAAGCCATGCGCGAATTGCTGGCGGCCAAATTACGGGAGGGTTCGCGATGACCTGCGATCTGTGGCAGGACAAGCTGGACGCTTACGTGGACAACGATGCGTCGCAAGAGGAACTGGCGAGCCTGGAGGCCCATCTGCGAACGTGTCCGTCGTGCGCTGCAGACGCGCTCGGTCGCCTGCAGATGAAGCGCATGACGCAAGCTGCCGCAGCTGCGCGATACTCCCCATCGCCGCAGTTCCGGCTGCGCCTTGAACAGAGTATCGGGGCGAATCGCAAGCCGGTCTGGGCGTTCACGTGGATGCGGCTGGTCGCGGTCGCCATTCCGCTCGTGCTGATCGTTGCCTCAGTGGCTCTGTGGATGCGGTATTCAGCTCGCGAGCAGACTCTCGCAGAGCTGCTCGATGTGCACGTCGCCACCACGGCGAGCGCGAATCCCGTCGACGTGATTTCAACCGATCGGCACACCGTGAAGCCATGGTTCCAGGGCAAGCTCCCATTCACTTTCAACCTTCCCGAACTGCAGAATTCTTCGTTCAAGCTGGTTGGCGGAAGAGTTATGTACTTGAAGCACAGTGCGGGTGCCCAGTTGCTGTTCGAACTTCGCAATCACCAGCTATCGGTATTTGTCTTTCAGGACCAGGCGGGAATGATTCCGCTGCCGACGGGCGCAACCGCTACTCGCGAAATGGCCTTCAACCTGGAAACATGGAGCGAAGGTGGATTGCGTTACGTTGTGGTAGGCGACGCCAGTCCAGCCGATATCCACGAACTCAGCGAGTTGCTGCGGGTCGCCGGGCGTTCCGGATGAGGGAGTCGGCAGGGCTCAGCCATCTCGAAAACGGTCAGGCCCCGGCAAGTCGGCCGTGGGTGCGAAACTTTGAAATCGCCCCCAGGCGTGCTCCAATGAGATGTCTAAGAATTGAGCAATTGGAGTCAGCACTCAAAATTTGGCCTTGCCAATTACTCAAAAGAGGGCTAGCATCATCAACTGATGGCACTTGACCTCAACTCGATTGGAACGCTTGGTCGTAGCAAACCCAAATTCCAGTTTCCTTCCGACCGCGTCGGCTTTACTCGGCAGCTGTTTCTCCTTCGAACTTATGCCCGTCTCGGACGGGAGAATAAGGACGTCACTAATGAACAGGTAGCAGAAGCTGCTGGGATGGCAGCAACGACAGTATCGACGTGTAATCCATTCTTTGTTGCAGCCAACCTACTAACTAAAGGCTTGGGAACAGGCTATAAACCTACTTTTGATGTTACTGCTTACAGCCTAGCGCACGATTGCCGAGATGCCCGTGCTGCCGAGAAACTCGCCCCGGCGCTTAAGAAAACGTGGTTTTCGCAAGCATTGCTTCCGAGGCTGCGAGAGTGTCCGCTCGCATTGCAAGAGTCGATTGCAACACTCGTGAATGCCGCAGGCGGCAACTCCTCACATGCATCACAAGTTTCTATCATTGTTGATTTTCTCCTGGCTGCTGGCTTGATCGTCCGCGAGGGCGAATTGCTTCGCGCATATTCAGAGTTCTCGTTCCTGAGCATTTTTGCGGGTAAGGACGTAACAGAGGATCAGAGCAGTACAACGCATGCGCGCGCGGTCCCATTTCACGCAACAGAATCTTTACAGCGGTCGGAACGTATTTCGATTCCACTCGGTAAAGGGCGCACGGCGTACTTGGAATTGCCGGGAGACTGGGACGAGGCAAGAGACCTAAAGAGGCTACTGGCGATTCTGGAATTGTCGCTACAGGAGGATCAACCATCCTCGCCATCGCAACAGGCGCGGCAAACTGAGCGGAAGGAAGTTGGGTAGCTGATGAAAGGTCACGTTATGACGTTAGACGCGTAGCCTCTCGCACCATGCACACCGTGCGTTCGGGCCAAAACAACAAGACCCACTCCGATGTCTTCGAGGGACATCGAAGTAGGCCATGGTGAGCGCCAGTCGGTGATATGCGTCACCGAAACTTTCAACCCGGAGCAAGCCCCGAATCATGCTTCATCTCCAATTTTCGGGCTTGCTCCCCCGGAAGTCAAGCAAGCCATTTGCTTGCAGGAGTAGATACGAATGAGTAGCAACAAACCTACGAACAACAACAAGCCGTGGACGAAAAACGAAGTTACGCGATTGGAACAACTTGCGACGCATAACACACCCACTGGTCTGATTGCACACAAGCTTGGTCGAAGCGAGGCGGCGGTTTATTCCAAGGCTGCTTCAGAGGAAATTTCGCTCAAACCGACTAATCAGTCCCCTTATAGCCTTCGAAGAAAATGAGGCAACACCTGTGTCCGAGTTGCTCGGGCACAGGTGATCACGGCATTTCATTTGCCATCGTCGATCTCTCTGTTGCAAGGTCCGAGATTCTGTAGGGCGCAAGTTTTCCTTTGCTTGTGTGGATAGTTTCCGCAGGAGATTGACGTCAGGCTGCCTGCGAGCGAGGGCGTAAGGGCCAAAAAGCCGACCATCTACCTCCTTCGTTTAGGGTCCAGTTTGTTTCTTCCCCAAATTTCATTCCCATCAGGCGGACTCCAGGTCTATGCTGCCGTTGTCATGTCTTGCTTCGAACAACCCGTATTTGTGGAATGAAGCGCGCCTTCGACGGGGTGCGGTCTGGCGGCGGGGGTGTCTGACGAATGAAAAGCCTGAAGAGACTCTTGATCTGGGCAACTGGAGCAATTGCTGCTTTTGGTGTAGCCGCGATCTTCATATTCCGCATGCCGATATTCGGGGGAAGCTTCGAAGAGGCGCGCTGGGAGAGAATGCGCCATTCGCCACAGTTCCACGAAAACCGGTTCGAGAATACGCCTCCCCAGAAAAGTGAGATGGAGTTTCTGAAGACGCTACAGGACTACTCCAAGGGGCAGGTGAGAAAGCCGCAATTTGTAGTTCCTGTCGTAAAGCTCACAACGAGTCAGTTTGCTGAAGAAATTGAGCCGGGACTTCGTGCCTACTGGTTTGGCCATTCGACTACGCTGATTGAAATCGATGGAATACGGGTTATGACAGACCCTGTGTTTTCGGAATATGCGTCTCCGTTCCAGGGAGTCGGCCCCAAGAGGCTTCATCCGGTTCCGCTCGCTCTTGAGCAGATGCCTCGAGTGGATGCGGTCGTGATCTCGCACGATCATTTCGATCATCTCGATATGGAGGCGACGAAGCACTTTGCCGCCCGAGGCACACACTTCTACGTTCCTCTTGGAGTTGGCGCGCATCTGGCGCGTTGGAGCGTACCCGCACAGCAAATTCACGAGATGGATTGGTGGGACTCTGCTGAGATCAAGGGTGTTCAAGTGAACTGCACCCCTGCTCGCCATTATTCGGGACGAAAGCGGATGGATAACTCGACACTTTGGTCAGCATGGTTGGTCCGAGGGCCGCATTCCTCGTTCTACTTTAGTGGTGACACAGGTTATTCCCATCACTTCAGCGAAACTCGTAAGCGGTTGGGTGCCGTCGACCTCTCTGTGTTGAAAGTCGGAGCCTATGGAAGTACCTGGCTCGACATCCAAATGGACCCCGAGTCCGCAATTCGAGCGCATCAAGACCTTGGAGGAAAAGTGTTTCTTCCCGTGCACTGGGCGACATTCAACCTGAGCTACCATGCGTGGGATGAGCCGATCGTTCGCACCGTGGCGGCAGCCAGAAAAGCCGGCGTGCAGATTGTGACTCCAGCGCCGGGAGAGAAGGTCGAGCTTGGAAAGCCCTTTGTAAATCGGGAATGGTTCTTGCAACATTAGAATCCCACGCAAGCAAAGTCGGCTTGCATGGGGCACCCGACCCGCGGGAACTGCCACGCTATCGAACAACGCGCAAACAGCATCCAAGACTGAACCACCATCCGATGCGTCAGGACGTGGGCATGGGTGAAGGTCAAGTCTGTAAACCGGCAGGAATGGCCTGCCAGGTTGAATACTCCAGCGCGCACAAGCTTCGCGTGCGCAACAAGCTCTACTACCGTCTTGCACACTGGCCGATTTGGATTGTGGTGTTCTATCTCGTGCCGGGCCCAATGACGTTCAATCTATTTGCTCATGGGGCTGACCGCGCGATGGGCTACTGGCTTGCCATCGTTGTCGTGGGAACAGCCCTTTCCGGTCTATTTGGAAAGTTACCGGGTGTGGAGCCCAGACCTTACATCCTTCGCTTTACCGAAGATCGTCCGAACCCTCTGTATCGGCGTATCTGCTATACGCTCGCCTGGAGTGAACTTATCACCTACGCAGTTCTGAATATCTGCGGACTGGCCGGAGCGATCGTGATTGGCAAGTGGCGACTGCAACAGATCTACGCCGTGGGTTACCTGCCGATGGTCGCTAGCCTGTGGCTTCTCGGTTTTTGGGGGAGATTGCCGCGCGTCAAAGCCTCGACCAAGGGAGAAGGTGACGAGCGCCGTTACTTCTACGGAGCGGTCTGGTCGGTTCCTGTCGCGCACGCTGCCCTGTGGCTGTTGTGGGTCGCGCTTCCACAGAGCCGGTTCACCGATGTCCTGATGCTCACTGCTTTCATAGCGGTCATCGTTGTTATCGGTTCACTTGCCCGGCGCGGCGTTCTGCCACGAACTCGGAAGATATTGCCAGGAGAGTTGGCGGTTTCCGACTAAGGATGCGGGCGGAACGCTCCGAAGCAACTCAGAACCACGGCGGCGATCAACGGCGTGTAGTCAGGATTTCCAGAATCTCTTTCAATCCGTGACGGACGCGTTTGAGGCTCTCGGCTGGCGCCTTCTTGGGGAACGGCAGAACCGGCTGAGACCTGGTGATTCGAACGTCTGCCTTCAGTTTCTCTCGCGCGCCAGCGATTGTGTAGCCCTCTTCGTACAAAAGCTTTTTGATTACCAGGACATTCTCGACATCGCGTCGGCGGTACATACGCTGGCCGGTGCTGCCCTTGGATGGTTTCAACTGCGGGAACTCGGTCTCCCAGAAGCGAAGGACGTAAGCAGGCAACCGGCTGAGTTTTGCAACCTCGCCGATGCGGAAGTAGAGCTTGTCAGGGACGGTGATTTCATCCGCCTGGCTCTTCACACGCCTTTTCTTTGCAGTGCTCATGGTTTGTGTGCGGGACGCTGACCTTGACGCTGCGCTCGCTCCGGAAACTGACATTCGCGCCCGTGCGCAGCCATACCGCATTCCGGGTGTAACTGCTTTTACCACGACCCGCCGTCCGGGAACAACTCCGACCACCCATTCGGAATCCAAGAACTCTGAAATTGGTTGTGGGTGGTCCATGTGAACAGCATGTTCCGGATGCTCCGCTTCTGCTTAATCTTGGCTGTCGCCTCTGTGGTTGTCCTCTCGTGCGGTTGCGGCTCGTCCGGCAGCGCATCCAGTTCCAACGACAACGCTGGCGGTGGCAGCGGGAATCCGCAACTTCCGGGCGTAAGCATCACGGCCGACAAGATGACATCAACGGCCGGAGACCTGGTCACGCTGAACTGGAGCACAACAAACGCGAAGTCATTGACGATCACGCCTCCGGTGAGTGAGGACGCGCTGGACTTGACAGGGACGATCCAGGTCGCTCCGCTCTCGACTACGACGTACACCGCAACTGCGACGAACTCTGATGGTTCGAAGCAGGCGGCTGTGACAATCAGTGTGACTCCCGCGAAGCCGACCATCACCTTCACTGCGTCGCCCGAATCGATCAACGCCGGACAGACTTCGGAACTATCGTGGTCCGCGCAGAATGCAACTTCCATAACGATTGATAACAACGTGGGCACGTTCACGACGGCCAGCGGCTCCGCGAAGGTCACTCCATCATCAACGACAACCTACACGGCGACTGTGACTGGCGCAGGCGGAAGCGCCGCGGCAACCGCGACCGTGACAGTCGCAGCCGTCGGCCAGTTGGGAATTACGCTGGCCGCGAATCCGGTCAACGTGAGCAGCGGCCGTTCGAGCACGTTGGAATGGACATCGCAGAACGCGGTCAGCGTTTCTATTACGGATCTCGGCTCGGTGAATCTGAATGGTTCAGCACCCGTGACGCCCTCGACTACGAAGACCTATACGGCCACGGCAACAGATGTGAACGGAACGACAAAGACTGCGACGGCAACCGTCACGGTGCTTGGAGGTAGTGCGGGACTGAGTACGCTGAAGCACATCATTTTCTACATGCAGGAGAACCGGTCGTTCGATAACTACTTCGGCATGCTCGGGCAATACAGGCAGAGCAAGGGCCTGCCGGCTGATGCCGATGGCATCGATGTCAACAAGGTACTCACCGACTACTACGGTCACGAGGTGAAGCCCTTTCACACGCCGACAACCTGCATCGAGGTGACGAGTCCGGGGTGGAACGAGAGTCACTTTTTCGCGCACCGCAAGTCGAATGGCACATTCGGGATGGACTTCTGGATGATGCAGCAGGAGGACTCGCAGCACTCGACGGTGGACCCGCATTACACGCGCTCGCTGGGGTACTATGACCAGAGCGACATTCCGTACTACTACGAACTGGCAACGCAGTTCGCAACCAGTGACCGGTGGTTCGCGTCGCTGATGGGCCCGACGATACCGAACCGCATGTATCTGTTTACCGGGACCTCGTTCGGGTTTACGCGCCCGGACTCCAGTTCGAAGCATCCGCCGTACACGCAGAAAACTCTATTCCAGGCGCTGAACGAAGCAGGTGTGACGTGGCGTTACTACTACCAGAGCGGCGACGTGTACCTGGCGCAGTTTGACATCTGGAACGACCCGGCTTCGCAGGGGCGCGTGCGCAACATTTCGGAGTATTTCAGAATCCTGTCGGATCCAAAGGCAGACCAATTGCTGCCGCAAGTCGTGTTCCTGGAGCAGGCGGCGGGCTGGCAACTGAACGAGCATCCTGATAACAAGTGGGGATTGCAACCGGGAGTATTCAATACCAAGAAGATGATCGATGCGCTGATGGCAAGCGCTGCCTGGCCAACGTGGGCATTCATATTGACCTACGACGAGGGCGGCGGCCTGTACGAACACGTAGCGCCGTTCGCCGTTCCTGCACCGGACGGCACGCCGCCGAATCTGCTGTCTACGGATATTGGACAGTGGGACATGTTCACGGACTCCGGGTTCCGCACGCCGGTGATCGTGGTGTCGCCGTGGGCAAAGAAGAACTTCGTTTCACATACTCCGCGGACCACTGCGTCCATCTTGAAGCTGATCGAGACGCGGTTCAACGTGCCGCCGCTAACCGCGAGAGACGCGGCCGCAGACGACATGTCGGAGTTTTTCGATTTTGCAAATCCATCGTGGATGACGCCCCCGCCAATGCCGGAGCAGCCTTGGTGGTGCAACGCCTCGGACGCAAACGATGCCACCTGCAAGACTCTGGTGCAAGTGTTGGGACCGCCGACAGCGCCAGCTTCAACCTGCGACCTATCCCATAAAACGGAAGTGTCGCCGGGACACCCCGTAGGTCCGTAGGAGTTTCGTCCGCCAGGCAGTCGGCGCCAATCTGTTTTACACGCCAATGTCTGACGTCTGAGGCCTGTCGTCTGCCGCCTGCCGTAAACAAAAAGTCTCCGCCGAAGCGGAGACTCGAAAGAAGTGGTTGGGCCTGAAGTGGATGGTTGCTACTTCTTGGCTTTCTTCTTTGCGGCTTTCTTTGCTGGCTTTTTCTTTACTGGCATGTGTTGCCTCCTAGAACCTTCTCCCTTGAAGGTTGTTAGATAGGGCCCATTCCTTGCATCGCCAGCCCACGAATTTGTGTGAGCGCGATTACTGACACCAGATTTTGTGGTGACTTACCTTTTATGTCAATAAAATTCGACAAAAAAAGTGTTGCTCACTTGACTCTAATCTGAAAGCGCTGAGCAGTTCGCAGTGATGCACCCGGTTGTTGCCGCGGACAATGTGAGTAGCGCCCGGTGCTAGAATACTTAGTCTCCTACTGAGTAATCACGCCCAGCGGCGACCGATAATCCCGTCCTGAGCCGCGCGGCGAGAAAGCAGCCATCCTAATGCCTGACACAATGCTTGCCGTTGTTAAGCCCGAAGCCAAGGCCGGCGCAGAAATTCGCGACGTAAAAGTTCCCAAGTTTGGACCAACAGAGGTGCTGGTGAAAGTGAAAGTGGCCTCGGTGTGCGGCACCGACGTTCACATTTACAACTGGGACCCCTGGGCGCAAGGGCGCATCCATCCGCCGCTGATTCCCGGGCACGAGTTCTGCGGCGAAGTTGCAGCCGTTGGCGACGAAGTTACGACCGTGAAAGAGGGCGATTTCGTTTCCGCCGAGATGCACGTGAACTGCGGCAAGTGTTACCAGTGCCGCACGGGCGAAGCGCATATCTGCCAGCACGTGAAGATCATCGGCGTGGATGCCGATGGTGCTTTTGCAGAGTACGTAACCATCCCCGAATCGAACATCTGGAAACTGGACCCCTCGATCCCGCTGGAGTACGCGTCGCTGCTCGATCCGCTTGGCAACGCGGTGCATACGGTGCTTGCAGGCGACATCGCAACGAAGACGGTTGTTATCAGCGGATGCGGCCCAATAGGATTATTCGCCATTGCCGTGGCAAAGGCGTGCGGCGCGACCAAGGTTTTCGCGATCGAAGTGAATGAGCATCGCCGCAAAGTCGCCGAAAAAATGAAGGCCGACCTGGTGCTGGATCCTGCGACGCAGGATGTGCGGGCGATCCTCAAAGAACAAACGGATGGCACGGGCGTAGATGTATTGCTTGAAATGGCGGGCCACAAGGACGCGATCAAACTGGGATTCGATGTGCTGCGCCTGGGCGGACGGGCATCGCTGCTGGGCATCCCTTCGCGCCCGGTAGAAATGAATTTGGCGACGGACATTATCTTCAAAGGTGCGACGGTGCAGGGCATCAATGGGCGTCGTATGTTTCAGACGTGGTATCAGATGACGGCGCTGCTGAAGGCCGGGATGCTGGATCTGCATCCGGTGATCACCGATCGCCTGCCAATGAAGGATTTCAGTAAGGGCATGGATATGCTGAATTCAGGCGTCGCAAGCAAGATTTTGCTGTATCCGAACGGAGTGAAGTAGGAACGATCGGGTAATTTGTAATCGGGTAATTCGAAATTCGGTCGATTTGGAATTAATAAGCAGAGATTTGAGGCCGCCCTTTTTGGGCGGCCTTTTTGCATTTCGCAAACGTTCGAGCGAGCGAGCATCGGCCGCCTTGCAAGAAGCGCCTAAGGCCCGGAATTGGGTGGAGATCACGAGAGTTCGCTGAGGCGCAGCAGTCAGACACAATGAAGCGGTCGGTGCGGGTGCACACATAGGTTCGGCACCCACGATGCGATTTTGGCGCATCCTCGTTCCCTCCCCGCAGGCAAAGGGTTAGACTGTTGAGTTTGAATTTTGCGATAATTCACGCCTGCGGCGGGGTTCTTACAATTATGGCAACGACTACTGGCACTCGTCCTCAGCTTTCCTATTTGACGGAGCAACTCAACCAACTAAGAGAAAAGGGCACTCACTTCAAGTTGCGCGTGCTTGATGATGAGCAGGCGGCGGTATGCACGTTCGATGGCAAGCGGGTAATCAACCTGGCGTCGAACAACTATCTCGGCCTGACCACGCACCCAAAGCTGCGCGAAGCCGCGCTGGCTGCGACCAGGAAGTACGGTGTTGGTTCGGGCGCGGTGCGCACGATCGCCGGGACGATGAAGATCCACATGGAACTCGAGGAGAAGATTGCACGCTTCAAGAACGTGGAAGCGTGCGTCGTATTCCAGTCGGGCTTCACGGCTAACTCGGGGACAGTTTCTGCGATTCTCGGCAAGGAAGACTACATCATCTCCGACGAGTTGAACCATGCGTCGATCATCGACGGTGCCCGGTTGTCCAGAGCTAAGATTTTGGTTTTCCGGCACAAGGACGTAAAGCACGCGGAAGAGCAGTTGGCGAGCGTGAAGGATCAGCCCGGACACAAGTTGGTGATCACGGACGGCGTCTTCTCGATGGACGGCGACATTGGTCCGCTGCCAGGATTGTGCGAAGTGGCGGAGAAGTATGGCGCGATCATGATGGTGGACGATGCTCATTCGTCGGGTGTGTTGGGGCGCAACGGGCGCGGCACGATCGACCACTTTAACGTTCACGGCCGTGTGGATGTGCAGGTGGGAACGTTGTCGAAGGCGATTGGCGCGTTGGGCGGCTACGTCTGCGGATCGAAGGATCTGATTGACTTTCTATATCACCGCGCTCGCCCGTTTCTGTTCTCGACCTCGCATCCGCCCTCAGTGGCGGCGACGTGTATCGCGGCGTTCGATGTGCTCGAAACCGAGCCGCAGTGGATGGAGCAGCTCTGGGCCAACACGAAGTATTGGAAGAAAGAGCTTGGAACGCTTGGCTTCAACATCGGTGGCGTGAACACGCCTGCGAGCGAGACCCCGATTACGCCGATCATTATTGGTGACGGGAAGTTGACGATGGAGTTCTCGCGCGAGCTGTTCAAGGAAGGCGTGATGGGAACAGGCATCGCGTTCCCAACGGTGGCAGAAGGCAAAGCGCGCATCCGCACCATTGTGACCGCGACACACACTCGCGAAGAGCTGGACCAGGCGCTGGAGACGCTGAAGCGCGTAGGCAAGAGGATGGGAATTCTGTAAGGCAGACGGCAGACGTTGGACGGCAGACCTTAGTTGGGCACGGCTTCGGCCGTGCCTTTTTTGCACTAGCTGTAGGTGCTCTCTCTGACCTTCAGGCTGGTCTGCTTTCCGCTGCGGCACAAAGCAGATCCTTCGCTTCGCTACAGGATGACGCTCTCTTTGTTTGCTCACAGGTTGCTCGCGACCCGCGACTCACGACTTACTTGCGACTCGCGACTCACGACTCACCCGGCTTCGTCGTCCGAGAGGGCGCGAAGTAAGTCGCTGCCGAACATCTCAAGCTTGATCGGGCCGAGGCCCTTTACCTTTGCAAGTGCGGTCATGTTCCTGGGGGCGACACGGGCGATTTCGCGGAGAGTGCTGTCGTGCAGGATGAGGAACGCGGGGCGTCCGGCTTTCTTCGCAAGCTCGGCGCGCACACGGCGGAGGCGACCGAAGCGCGCGTCTTCGTTGCCATCGAAGTACTCATTGTCGAGTGGCTCGTAAACGGTGTCTCGTTTTGCTGACTGCGGCGCAGTCTTAGCGGTGTACGAGTGCTGTGTTGGCTTGGTGCTTGGCACAGACGTCTGCGGCCGATGCAGAGCGCGAGCAAGCGAAGATGGTGGCTCAGCATGGCCGCCAGTGACGGCGATACCCGTAGCGGAGAGCGTTACGACCGGACGCATTGCGTTGCCGTTTGCGCCGCGGCGATTTACGAGGCGTTCTTCGACAAGCGCATTCAGGAGTCTAACGACTTCGTCCTGCTTGTAGTCTTGCAGCGCGGCGTAGGCGGGTAGCTGGTCAAGTTCGAGATCTTGGAGCTTACGGTTCTTGCTGCCCACGAGGACATCGGCAACTATGTGAACGCCCATTGCCCCTCGGCGTTCGATCTGCTGGACTGCCGAAAGAATTTTGCGGATGGTGAGGACGTCTTCACGCGGGAGGCGTGGCGTGGCCATTGTCTCCGGGGCGGCGATGGCTGTGGCCGTTGCAAGCCGACGCGCTGATGCGCAGTTGTCGCAAGCGCAGTTCGTGACCTCGGATGTCTTGTCGCCAAAATAGTCGAGAATGCCCTTGCGGCGACAGCGCGCGGAGAAGACGTAAGAAGTCATTGCGGCCAGCTTCTTCCGGGCGTGATCTTTCAGCAAGGCCAGCGCACGCGGGCTGAGCGCGTCGTTGTTGTCGCCAATCTTATCGATGAAAAATTCCTGCGTGCGGCGATCGGAGGCGCTGTAGAGGAGCATGCACTCCGAAGGATTCCCATCGCGGCCAGCGCGGCCGGCTTCCTGGTAGTAGGCCTCGACCGTTCCCGGCATGTTGTAGTGGACGACGAATCGAATATCAGGCTTGTTGATGCCCATGCCAAAGGCGTTCGTGGCGACAGCGATTGCGCCAGCGCCTTCCATGAAGCGCTTATGGTTCGAACTGCGCGCCGACTGATCCATTCCGGCGTGATACGAAAACACAGGACGCGATGGTATGCGATTGCTGATGAGCGTCGTGACCAGTTCGACGGCCTTGCGCGTGGCGCAATAAACAATTCCGCTGCCGGTGTTCTTGCGCAGGAAGTTAACGAGTTCGTTGTTGCGGGTGCCGGCGTCCTCGAGCCTCTGGCAGGTGTAAGCGAGGTTAGGACGGTCGAAGCCGGTGATATGGATGCGCGGGGACTTGAGGCCGAGTTGCCTGATTATGTCGTCGCGCACAAGCGGTGTTGCCGTCGCCGTGAGCGCGATGGTTCGGGCTGATCCGAGTTGACGGCGCATCTCGCCGAGACGAGCGTATTCGGGGCGGAAGTCGTGTCCCCAGGAACTGATGCAGTGCGCTTCGTCCACGGCGAAGAGCTTGGGTTGAAGCTTAGGCAACAATGACTGAAAGCTGGGAGCGCTGAAACGCTCGGGCGCGATGTAGAGGAGCCCGGTGAAGCCGCGATGCAGCGCGGAAAGCGCACTCCGCTGTTCGTCGCCGCTTTGCGAACTGTTGAGCACAAGAGCCGGGATGTTGAGTCGTCGTAACTGAGCGGACTGATCGGCCATCAGTGAAATCAACGGCGAGATGATGATGGTGAGTCCGCCGGTAACGACCGCCGGAAGCTGGAAACACAAACTCTTACCCGCACCTGTCGGCATGACGCAGACGACGTCATGACCGGCAAGCAGGTCCTGTATGACTTCGCGTTGCGCAGGGCGAAAAGCGGAAATGCCGAAAACGGAGTTCAGCTTGTGGGTGAGAGTATCCATGAGGCCCGAAGTACAACTGTAATTGGAAAAGGAGTAGCGAAGAAAATTTAGTTAGCACTCAGACGGCAGACGTCAGACCTCAGTCGGCAGGCGGCTTTCTGACGTCTGATGTCCAACGGCAGACGTCCGAGGTCGATGTCCAACGTCTGCTGTCTGTTTATCCGCCGTAAATCATTTCTCCGGCGACGATGGTGTACATGACTTTGCCGTAGAGGTGTATGCCATCGTATGGGCAGTTGCGGGAAAGTGATCGCGATTTCGAAACGTCGTAGGTCCAGCGCTTCTTCGGATCGAAGATCGTTACGTCTGCGTATGAGCCCTTGGCCAGCGTGCCTCGGCCACTACGGGCGATGATGCGCGCCGGATTGGTTGAGAGCAGAGCCACTATGTGCGACAGCGGCACGCCTTTCACGCGATGCAGGCGCGTAATGGCCAAGGCGAGCGCAACTTCCAGGCCGGTAATGCCGTAAGCCGCGCGGTCAAACTCGACGTTCTTCTCATAACGCGCATGCGGGGCGTGGTCGGTTGCGATGGCGTCGATGGTACGGTCCGCGATTCCGGCAAGCATGGCTTCGCGATCGGCCGCGGAGCGCAGCGGCGGATTCATCTTCAAGTTCGTGTTGTAGTCGCCAATATCCTCGTCAATGAAGAGGAAGTGGTGCGGTGCCACTTCGCACGTTACCTGCACTCCAGCGCGCTTCGCCTTGCGCACGGCTTGGAGCGCTTCAGCGGTGGAGATGTGGGCGATGTGAAGATGCGCTCCCGTTTCGGCGGCGAGTGCAATGTCGCGTTCAACGACGCGAGCTTCGGCCGAAGCTGGCTGCCCACGCAGGCCTAGACGGAACGACGTGGGGCCAAGATTCATGGGCCGGCCCGCGGTGAGGCGGGTGTCTTCGGCGTGCTGGATGACAGGCAGACCCACTTCGTGGGCGAGCACGAGCGCACGACGCATCAGGCCGTCATCGAGAATCGGCTTGCCGTCATCGCTGATTGCGACAGCGCCAGCAAGTTTCAGTTTGCGGAAGTCGGTGAGCACTCGGCCTTCACTGCCCTGAGTGGCGGCGGCTATCGGGAAGACGTTAACGAGTGCGCCGCGTTCCGGATGTTGCATCCACGCTGTGGTTTCGGGAAGGTCATTGACGGGCGTGGTGTTGGGCATGGGACAGACGGAAGTGAAGCCGCCTGCCGCTGCCGCAGCGGTACCGCTGGCGATCGTCTCCTTGTATCCCTGGCCGGGCTGGCGCAGATGAACGTGGAGATCGACGAGACCGGGCGTGACGACGAGGCCGTGCGCGTCGATGACATGATCGGGAGTGCCGCGAAGGCTGCCCGGCAGACCAATCTGGGTCACGCGCGCGTCGCTCAGGACGATGTCCATCTCGGCGTCGAGCTTTTGCGCCGGATCAATGACGCGCCCGCGACGGATAAGAATGCTTTCGCGGCTGGTCATCGAGCACCTCCGAGGGCGTAAGCAAGAATGGCCATACGCACGCTGACGCCGTTACGAACCTGATCGAGAATGACGTTCTGAGAACCGTCGGCTATGTCGTCGGTGAGTTCCATGCCTCGCATGATGGGGCCGGGGTGGAGCACGATAACTCCGCGGCGCGCAAGGCGCAGCCGCTCGCGGGTGAGCTGATAATTAACTGTGTATTCGTGCACGTCGAGTTCAAGGCCTTGCAGACGTTCTTTCTGCACGCGGAGCAGGATGACTACATCGGCTCCGTGCAGGCTTTCATCGAGGTTCTGGCTGATGCGAATGCCGGGCGCAAGCGCGAGTGCATTGTCCGGGACGAGCGCTGGCGGCCCACACAAGGTGATCTTCGCGCCAAATTTGCTGAGCAGATGGACATCGGAGCGGGCGACACGGCTGTGAAAGACGTCGCCGACGATCGTAACGCGCAGCCCGTGCAGATCACCCTTGTGCTCAAGGATGGTGAAGGCATCGAGCAGTCCCTGCGAGGGATGCTCGTGCATGCCGTCGCCGGCATTGATGATCGGGATATCGAGATTGCGGGCGAGCAGGCCCGGCGCGCCGGACGAAGGATGGCGAATGACGATGGCATCGGCGCCGAGGGCTCGGAGGGTGGCGCCGGTATCGAGGAGCGATTCGCCCTTTTCGATGCTGGAAGCAGTTGCGCTGACGACCGCCGTCGTTGCGCCGAGAGCCTTGGCTGCGAATTCAAACGAAACGCGGGTACGAGTGGACGCCTCGTAGAAAAGTAAAACCACGCGACGGCCACGCAGAATATTGCGTGGCTTTTCGTAATGCATTCGTTTCGCAAGCCGAAGCAGGGAAACAATCTGCTTCGGCTCCATAGGCTCTATTGCAAGCAGGGAGCGCGAGCTGGTGGTCATGGTTAGTCTTGGCGTTCTACGAGCAGGACCTTTTCCGACTGATCGGTTTCCTGCAATTTGACTTCAATAATCTCGATATCGCTGGTCTGGATGCGGCGTCCGACGAATGTGGCTTCGATGGGTAGTTCGCGGTGTCCGCGGTCAATGAGAACGAGCAGTTGCACGCGGCGGGGGCGTCCGTGGTCGAAGAGAGCATCGAGCGCGGCGCGGACGGTGCGTCCGGTGTAGAGAACGTCGTCGCACATGACGATGTCTTTGCCGGTGATGGCGAACTGCATCTCCGACTTTTCGACAACCGGCTTCGGGCCGACCGTGGTGAGGTCGTCGCGGTACAAGGTGATATCGAGCGTCCCGACCGGGACGGGCGCCTTTTCGATCCGTTCAATGTGCCGGGCAAGGCGTTCGGCAATGGGAATGCCGCGTCGCTTGATCCCGACCAGGCCTAGGTTGCCGACACCATTGTTCTTCTCGACAATTTCGTGCGCGAGCCGAACAAGGGTGCGCTCAATCTCGGAGGCCGACATGAGTTGCGCTTTTTCGCAAAGATTCGGAGGGCGAGAAGAAACTGGAACGTTCATGAGCTCGCATGATATCCGACTCGAAAGCACTGGGGCAAATCTACGTAGACCGAAGCAGGCCGCGCTGTGGGAAGAGCGTAGCCAGAGTACAGCTTTAAGGTTCGTGGTCTTTGCGTCCGAAGAGAGCGCCCAATGCCCCCCCTACGCCAGCCAAGACCGTGGAGAATAGGCACAAAAACAGCAGGCCGATGGTGAACATGGTGGCGAATCCGCCGGGAGTATTCAACCATTCACCGATATTGCGCATCATCTCCTGCGCCGCCGGATCGGGATTGTTGGCGATAGCGGCAGCAACCTGCTCCTGTACCTGGCGCACAATTTCAGCGCGGCTCGCGGGTACAAGCACGCCGATGGAACTGACGATGGCCTTAACGGCAAAAGCGACCAGGCCAGTCACAGCGCCTAAGCGGAATCCGATTCCGGGCGTAATGGGGTGGTGCGCCATTCGCGCGCGATAGAAAGCGACGCTGATGCCTCCCGCCGCGAGCAGCCATAAGCCCAGCAGCAATGGACTGCGCACGATCGTGATCAGGCCGGCGATAATCCCGACCAGTAGCGCCGTGCGGAGTGCCTGCCCCCAGTTCAATCGACCGGGGAGGATATCGGCGGGCAGAGTTAGAGGCGACTCTGTGGGGCGTAGTGGTTCGGACGGTGGCTGCAGGTTATCCGGCGTGCTGGGAGGCAATGGCGGTGTCGCAGGTTCCTCGCCGAGCAATACATTCACGCGGATCTGCGGAGCATTACATTGGGCACAAAACGGAGTGCCATCTTCAACTGTTGCACCGCACTTGTGACAAGCGTGTTCCACGAAGCGAAGGTATCAGCAGGGACGGCGAAGATGCAAGGAAGCGGAAGAGCTGCTGAGCTACTGAGTGGCTGGGCTTGCCGCCTGCTGGGCTGCGGAGTTTCGTTGTTCTTCCTGAGCGGAGCGACGCAGTCGCGGAGTCGAACGATCCCTATCATCACCACGAACCTGGCAAAAGGGATCCTTCGACTCGGGCTTGCGCCCTCGCTCAGGAGACAGGTTGTTCCTTGCTCAGTAGCTTAGTAGCTCAGTCGCTACAGTTCTCCCTCGTCGCCATGAGTCTGAACGTATACGAGTGAGAACTCGCTGCCACTGCCGTTCGGTTTGACGGCGACGATGCGCTGGCGATCACTGGTGCCGACCTTCAACTCGATCGTTTGGCTATTGGTATCGGCTTTCTCGCAAGAGAGTTCCTTGGTGTCGCTCTTCTTCATCCGGAAGCCTCCGGTTGAGCCGCCCTTACATTCGATCGTATTGCCGTACTTCTTCATCTCGTTGCGATAGAACTCGAGAACTTTGTCGGGCGAGTCGCCGCTGGTGAAGCTGAGCGCGACGACCTTGAGTCCGAACTTGCCGAAGTTCAGGTTGACGTTGGCCTTGTGATCGTCATCGTTACCATCCTTCGGCTTGGGCACGGCGCCTGGATAGAGCGGCAGGCCGGTATCCTTGGCCTGAACGTCGTCTGTGCGAACCTTGAGGCCGCCGAAGGGCGTTTGGATATCCACCTTCTTTTCTTCGCCGTTCTTGCCCTTGTTAACGCGCATGTTGCAGGAGGAGAGGAGCAGCAGGCTGACGATGGTGGCCAGCAGGGCAACGGCACGCACCAGGCCGGTGCGGGTTGAGCGACGATACGTGTGCTTCATGGGAAGCCTCCTACCTTGAATTTGCGACGCGATCGAGCCCGGAGCCACGCACGGCGACGTCAGGAATGGTAACGGGCAGGCGTCCTTTGATGGTGATCTCGCCGAACAAAGCCTTGACGGCGCTCGTTTCCGAAACGGGCTCGTTAGAAAAAGTACAGAGATAATTCTGCACGGCCGGGAAGTCGGCGGCAAGGTACGGGTTTCCCATGGCGAGCAGCATAGTCCTTTCGCCGGCCTGTTGAAGAACGGATGACAGCAGCGCGGCGGGGACGTCGGAAAGCGCCACAGAGGCTTTCATCGCGCCGCCAGCGCGCACTGTACGTCCGGCGCTGGGAATTACATACACGGCGGCCAGGACGGTTTGTGCCTGGCGCACAGCCTCCAGCACCACCGGCGCGGCGCCCGCGGCGGTGCGGCTGTCCACAAAGAGCACGTTCGCGTCTGGCAGGCGCAGCTTAAGTTGGCGTTCGAAAACGCGGCCCGAATCTGAGCGAACGTCGTCTGAGAACACGATGGCTACGACGCGGTTGCGCGTCTCCTCCGTATTCTTATACGCAAGAGCGGGAGCGGTGGTTCCAGACGGACGCAACGGAAGAAATTGCCCGGTGTAGCGGACGAGGGTGACGGCGTCCTCTGCAACTCGCTTCGCCACTGCAAGGTTCTCCGGCCGGGCAATCAGGCTGGACATCGCATCGATATCGACGAAACGACCACGGTGCAGGCCGACTGCGGCCTTGGCGCGGAGAAGCTTCAACACCGACGCGTCGATCTGGGTCTCCGGGATTTCGCCACGGCGGACGGCAGCAAGGACTCCGTTGTAGGCACCATCGAGGTCGGACGGGATCAGGATCATGTCATTGCCCGCCTTAATGGCCTCCACAGCTGCTCGCCCGGCGCTGGCTGCCGGCGTTTCGGACGGGAAGAGGCGCATGAGGCCATTCATGTCCATGGCGTCTGTGATCACGATGCCATTGAAACCCAATTGCTGCTTCAGCAGCCCAGTGATGACGTTGCGGGAAACGGTCGCGACGCGATTCGGGTCGGGCTCCAACGCGGGTACGGTGACGTGCGCGACCATGACGGCGTCCACCCCGGCGTTGATGGCGTTACGGAAAGGAACGAGCTCGATGCTCTCAAGATGCTCGCGTGTTGTGCCGACGCGTGCGAGGGCGAGGTGGGTGTCGGCGTCGGTATCGCCGTGGCCGGGGAAATGCTTGACGGTGGTCAGCATTCCCGCGCCGCGCGCGCCCGCGATGTAGGCATTCACCAATTCGCTGACCTGTCGCGGCTCTTCGCCGAACGAGCGCGTGTTGATGATGGGATTGGCGGGATTCGAGTTAAGGTCCGCGTTGGGATAGAAGTTCCAGTGGATGCCGATAGCGCGCGCTTCCTCGGCCGTGATCTTGCCGAAGGCGAATGCGTAATCTTTGTTGCCCGTCGCGCCAAACGCCATCGCGTGCGGGAATCCGGTTGTGCCGTTCAGGCGCATGTAGAGGCCGCGTTCGAAATCGGCAGCGAAGATCAGCGGCAGTTCGGAGTCGCGCTGCAACGAGTTGGCGAGCATGGCCGCTTCGTAGGGCTGGTTGCGGTAAAGGAAAGGCCCTTCAGCGGTGACCGTCACCAGGAAGGAACCAATGTGGTACTTGCGCATATTCTCGCGCAGTTGCCGGTAATCAGGGCTGGCAACGTTATAGAACTCGACGCGCGCCCTGACCATGAACAATTGGCCGACCTTCTCTTCGAGCGAAAGTTTGCGCAATGTGCGCTCGGCCCAGCGCTCGCCATCGCGGTCGAGGTGAATGGGGCTGGCTGCCTGAAAGCGATCTTTAGCGGTGCCGAGCGAAACCAGTAAGAACAATATGAGGACAAGACGTTTCCGCAGACGTTTCCGCATCGGGAGCACGATAGCAGAGCAGAGGCGAGTGTAGGTGCGGAAATCTGTGCAGCGCAGCGAAACGAGACAGCGTTCAATGAACTCCGCCGCTGAGTCGCTAAGCTACTGAGCTACTGAGCAGGAATAAATCTGTCCTCCTGAGTGATTGCCCAAGTCCGAGTCGAAACACCTATGGCCAGCTCAGTGCTGACCATAGGGGTTCTTCAACTCCGCGACTGCTTCGCTCCGCTCAAGACAAGCGAACTCGGCAGCTCAGGAAGACAAGGGGTGTGGGCGACCGTCTATGCCGTCACAAAGCTCTCCACCAACGCGATGCTCTCGTTTGCAACTTCTGCATCGTTGCCGAAGCCGCGTAGCCAATGGACATCGGGTTCGCGGCGGAACCACGTCATCTGACGTTTGGCGTAATTGCGATGGCCCTGCTGCGCGGCGGTTACGGCCTGCTCGAGCGTGAGTCCTCCGTTCAGGAAGGCGGTGGCCTGCTTGTAGCCGAGCGAGCCGAGCGGTGGCGCGACGTCGGGGCCGCCGTATCTGGCAAGCAGATTGCGAGTTTCTTCGACGAGGCCGCGCTCGAACATCTGCCTGGCCCGGTCGTTGATGCGCGAATAGAGCGCTTCGCGCGCAGGATCGAGGCCGAGGCGCAGGATTCGGAAGCCGAGCAGCGGGTCGCGCGCCTGTTGTTGCAGTAGTTCGCTCATGGGCCGCTTGGCCGCCAGGCAGACCTCGATGGCCCGGATGATCTTCGGTGCATCGTTCGGGTGGATGTTTGACGCAGACTTCGGATCGAGTCGCCACAGCACTCGATGAAGATGCACGGAACCCTTCTGTCGCTCGCGGTGGCGAAGGCGTTCGCGGAGTTCGTCCGAGCGCTGGGGGCCGGGAAAGAGTCCTTCAAGTAGTGCGCGCAGATAGAGTCCGGTGCCGCCGACGACGATAGGCAGTGCTCCGCGCGAGGCGATCTCGCCGAGAACGGAGCGAGCCATGCGGGCGTACTCGCCGGCGGTGAATCCCTGCGTGGGCAGCGCGATGTCCAGGAGATGGTGCGGCGCGAGCGAGCGTTCGAGGCCGTCGGGCTTGGCGGTGCCTATCTCGAGCTCGCGATAGATGGCAACGGAGTCGCAGTTCACGATCTCGCCACCGAATCGGCGTGCCAGCGCGATAGAGAGAGATGTCTTTCCGCTGGCGGTCGGGCCAAGAATTACGACGAGAGGATGCTGCGGTGAAGCCGTCGTCTCCATCAGCGCGCGCTCCACGGGATGACGCGGAAGTAGCGAACGATCATGTAGAGGAACAAGACGACTGCGAGAACGAGCAGGCCCACGACGGCCGGGTCAACCGGGGGACGCGTCGGCACAGGTGTTTGCGACTGCGGTTTGGCCTGCTCAGATTCCACGACGCACATTGTAGCGGCTCGTCTGTCAGTTGAATCAGTAGAGATTTGATACAGCGGCGTTACTGCATGTCATTTTTGTCGGGGTTGTAATAGAAGTGGAAGCGCAGCGCCAGGTAAGGTCCGTGGAACTCGCCGGGCAATGGCGGGAACGGATTGGAAGCCGTAATGCCGCCCCAGGCGGCGCGGTCGAGGGAAACGTCGCCAGACGGACCGACCATACGCATACCTGCAACGCGACCGTCTTTCAGGATTGCGAACTCAATCGAAGACTTTCCTCTTTTCATCAACGGCGCGCGCGCAACTTCAGGAATCAACGTATACCAGTTCATGCGAACCGCCTGTAGAACGCGCGAGAGGTAAGGGCCGAAGTCGACGCCCATAGTGTCGCTGAGCACGTCCATGTTGCTGCGGATCTTACCGGGGGAACCAGCGGGGCCGATTCCGAAGTCACCGGCAGCGCCGCCGTATCCGGCGCGAGCGCTGTTACGTGCGGCTTCGGCGATCGATGTGCCTGCGGACATAGCGCCACCGAACGGGTTCGGCTTGGCAGCATTTGCCGGGGCGGTGAATGGAGAGTTCGAATTGGCCGAAGGCGTGCCACCCGGCTGCTGCGCTGCCTGTTGGCCTCCCTGAGGTGGGGGAGCGGCCGGAGTCGCACGCGCACTCTGCTGTGGTTCAGGCGGCCCCGGAGGTCCGGGTGGCGGACTCGGGCGCAGGTCTTCCAGTGTCTTCTTGTCGAGTTGCGGCGCTCGCGATGTAGCAATGCGATTCTTGTCAGACATGAACTTCGTGTCTGGCGGCTTAGGCGGAGGCGCCTGTTGATCGGACGGCAACTCCAGATACGTGAGTTCCTTGTTCCGCAGAAGATCCTCGGCGGTGGCGACCTGAACGTAGCCGCGGTGCGGCATGTATTTGGGCGCAAGAGCTATCGTCAGCACGAGGAGGATGTGAACGACTACCGAGATCCAAAAGGCTTCGCGCATGCGCGAACGCGCGAGATCATCCTGTAGCTGGCTGAGCAGCACGGGCGCGAATTCCGCAGCTTCATCTCCGGAACGGCGGAGGTGATCGGAACCGGGCTGGCCGGGATCAGGAGGTCTAGGCGGAATCTCGAATGTTGCCATCGGCCTTGAGTTGGTCAGTTCGCGTCTCTGCTTTCTGTTAGACGCGCGTAGGGCACTAACGGCGTCGCACGAAGTTGGTAACGAACCTCACGGCAAGCGGCGCACCTTTGAATATTACAAACACACAGTGCCACAAGCTGTTGCTGTGGATATTCTCTCATTTCTGGCGTCGTCATGGGGCGCGTCACCCGCCCAATCGTTGGTACTAGCTTCTCAATTACACGTACAACTCAGGTGTTAACCTGACGCACTTCAGTCAAGCCTTCGCGTGAATGATTGAATCGAGATTAGCTCTACGGCTATGTTCCTCAATGGCCGAGAGCACGTCGAGCGCAAGGGCCAGTGCGCGACGTCCATCTTCCAGAGGAACAAGGGGCGCTGTTCGCGTATCGACCGCGTGCAGGAAGCTGCGTAGTTCGGCAAGCAGCGGCTCTTCGGCGACAACCTCAGGCTTGGACGGGACAATGTCGGGCATGGTGAATTCCGACGATGCGGAAGCTGCTGCACCGATGGGCTTCACTGTGAGCATGAACACATCGCGGCGCGAGTAGTCGAGCGAGACATACTGATGGGGCTGGAAGAAGCGCAGCTTGCGTACGCGTTCCGTGCTGACGCGGCTGGCGGTGAAGTTCGCCACACAGCCGGATTCGAACTGCACGCGCACATTGGCGATATCTACCTTGTTGGTGAGCACGGGCAGGCCGACCGCGCGAATTTCGCTTACCGGCGAGTTGACGAGCGAAAGCACGACGTCGAGATCGTGAATCATCAGGTCGAGCACAACGTCCACGTCGAGTGAGCGCGGCGTGAAAATGCTGAGCCGGTGCACTTCGAAAAACATGGGATTCGTGATGAACGGCATGGTTGCGCGAACGGCTGGATTAAAGCGTTCGAGCTGGCCGACCTGTGCGATGCACCCGGTGCGCTTGGCGATTGAGATGAGCTCATCCGCCTGCTCGCGCGAGGCGGCGATCGGCTTCTCGATGAGCACGTCCACGCCGGCATTCATCAGGGCAGAGGCAGCTTCGAGGTGCGCGATGGTAGGCACTGCCACAGAGGCGGCGTCGATGGTCGTGGCCCGAAGCATCTGTTCGATGGACGTGAACGGTTGTGCGCCGAACTCGCGAGCGACTTCGGTGGCACGCTCCGGATTGGCATCTACAATAGCCGCAAGTTCGATCCGTGGTGCTGGTGCCGGAGGTAATGATGCCGTTGGTGCTGACGCGGCCTTCTGCGACTCCTGCTGAAGCTGGTGATAGACGCGGGCGTGGTTGCGCCCGAAAGAGCCGACGCCGATGACGGCAACGCGAATGGTTTTGGATGATTGCACAGAGGCCTCTTTCGCGAACCATCGATTGTCGCAGACGTAAGCGCTGGGGGAAAGCCTAGACAGGGTCGGCGACGATGGCGATGCCGGCTTCGTCGGCGGCACGGTACACGGCATCGCCGTCGAGCACGAGGCAGCGCTGGGCTTCCAGGGCGAGACAGCTTGCGCCAGCGCGCTTCATGGTCTCAATCGTGTAAAGGCCAACGACAGGAACATCGAAGCGCATGTCCTGTTTCGGTTTCGCGACTTTGACCACGGTGAGAGCGCGGCTGAACGTGGAAGCTTCTCCGCGCAGCGTGGCCATAAGTTCTCCGGCGCGCAGGATGGCGGCGTCTGTGCCCTCCATGGCTTCAATCGCAACGCAGGCGGCTTCTGCGATGACGACGGTCTGTCCAATATCGAAGCGCGCGACGTGTTGCGCGACGGCGCGACCGTAGGTGATGTTCGTCTGCTCCTGGTCCGTGGGCGCCCGCCGGGTCAGCACCCCTGGCTTTGCGAGCAAAGGCTCAAGCAGGGCCGTGGAATTCATGAGGTGAATGCCCTCATCGGCGAGCACCTTGGCGACGGCGCCGATAAGCGCGTCCGTGTTACGCGTGGCGAGCGACATGAGCAACTTCGCCAATTTCCAATCAGGACGGATGCTGCTGAAGATTTGCTTGTGCTTTACTTGCCCGGCCATCACGGCTTCGGTAATGCCTTCACGCCTGAAGGTGTCGATCAGCCTCGAGAGTTCGCCGAGCGAGAGCCAGTGAACGGCCAAAGCGCCGTGCTTCTCGATCTCAGGAAAAGTCTCTTCCTTGATTGCAGCGACTACGACTTCGTAACCGCGCGCCTTCGCCGCTTCCAGAACGAGGAAGGGGAACTTGCCATTTCCCGCGATGAGTCCAAGCTTTGACATAGCTAGTTGCTGGTCGCCAGTCGCCAGTTGCCAGGAGAAAACCGGTCGAGTGTTGCCAGACCTTACGTCACTTCGCGCGCAATGAGTTCATAAGTCCGTTCAACATTCGGCCAATTTCGCCTGCCATGTTAAGCAGGTCGGTGCAGCGCTCATCAGATACGAAACGCAATCTCCGTGCAAGCATCAACTGTGTCTCCACCTCCATGAGTGACCCTCTTGCGTTACTCAAAAAGTGTACGAAGTCAGCAGATGTTCTTCTTCCCTGGCCCTCAGCGATGTTGCTCGGGACGGAAACTGCAGCGCGACGCAGTTGCGAGGTCAGTCCATAGGTCTCGCGCGGCGGGAATTGCTCGGTTGCGCCGTAAACCTGTTCGGCGAAGTCCATGGCTTTCTGCCAAGCGAGTAGATCTCTGTAGCTTTTACCCATAACTGGCAACTGACAACCGGGAACCGGCAACTGTCTTGCCTACTTCAGCACTCCGCGCTCGGAGCTCTCGATGAAGCGGAGGAGCATCTCTACTTCCTCGCTTAAGTCGCCGTTGGAGCGGATGCGTTCGATTGCCTGTGTTGTGTTCAGCTTGGAAGCCAGCAGGATGCGGAAAGCGCGCTGAATCTTGCGGACGCGGTCACTCGAAAAACCTCGACGTTCGAGGCCGACGTAGTTCGCGCCATAGGCGTGGACATCGCGCACAGCGCTCGTCTTCGAAAATGGAAGGACGTCCTGGGTGATCGTAGTCCCGCCGCCGATGTATGCGTGCTTGCCGACGCGGACGAACTGATGGACGGGACAGAGGGCACCGACAACGGCCCAGTCCTCGATTGTTACGTGACCGGCGAGTGTGGCCGCATTGGCCATGATGACGTTATCGCCGATGAAGCAGTCGTGGGCGATGTGCGCGTAGGCCATGATGAGCGCGTGGTTGCCAAGGCGCGTCAGTCCACCGCCTTTCACGGTGCCGCGATGGATGGTGACGTATTCGCGTATCTCGTTGTGGTCGCCGATCTCAAGGCGCGTTGGTTGTCCGCTGTACGTGAGGTCTTGCGGGCCGACTCCCAGGGTGGAGAATGGGAAGACACGGTTGTGGCTGCCCATGGTGGTGGGGCCTTGCAGCACGACGTGCGATATCAGTTCGCACTCTTCGCCCATCTCCACGTTCGGTCCCACGAAGCAGAACGGTCCGATGCGGCAAGAAGCCGGAACTTTGGCTGAAGGATCGACGACGGCGCTTGGGTGAATACTCATTTCGATGTTATCCGTTTATAGTTACGTGGCCCTGGGGCGTTCAGCGTTCGGCTTGTCCGGTCGGTTTACAAGCTGGCAGGTGACAATGGCTTCACACGCGAGTTTGCCGTCAACGTAGGCTTTGCCCTGCATCTTTACGGCGGTGCTTCGCCACACGATGACGTCAACCTCAATGCGTAGCTGGTCGCCAGGCACGACGGGCTTGCGAAACTTGGCGCGCTCGATGCCCGCGAAGAACATCAGTTTGCTTTTGCGATCCGGAATCTCGGTGAGCAATAGCGCTGCACCGGCTTGCGCAATGGCTTCCACAATGAGCACGCCGGGCATAATGGGATAACCGGGAAAGTGTCCGGTAAAGAACGGTTCATTGACGGTGACGTTCTTGATGGCAACAATACGCTTGCATCGCGTCATGTCGATGACGCGATCGATGAGCAGCAGCGGATAGCGGTGCGGAAGGATTTGCTGGATATCGTTGATGTCCAGCGTCGTCGGTGTCGCGGTGGCCGCGTTTTCCGTGGGGAGGTTCGTGGTGTCAGTCATGAGAAATCCAGTCGGAATCGAAAATTATACACGCGTAACGGCGAACGACCGCGAAGGACGGGTTATCAAATGACGAAGGCGAAGAGCGTGACTGCCGATGCGGCGCATGAGCAAGCGCTGTTGAAGTGGCTGGTGCAGCGGCGCAGCGAGATGGTTGCGCTAACGCGCGAGCTGGTCGTGCGCGAATCGCCGAGCAGTAGTAAGCACGCAGTCGATGCGCTAGGCGAGTTCGTCGCGGCGGAACTGGATAGCGCAGGAGGACGAGTGCGCCTGCACAGGCAACGGGAATTCGGCAACCTTCTGCAAGCGGACTTCGTCACGAAAGCGAAACGCGGCCGGGTGCTGCTGCTGGGGCACATCGATACCGTGTATGAACTGGGAACCCTTTCGGTCATGCCGTGGCGTGAGCGCGGCGGGCGTATCTACGGGCCCGGAGTCTTCGACATGAAAGCCGGCATCGCACAGATGCTGTACGCACTTCGCGCGCTGAAGGAAGTTAGTGGTCGGCTGCCATGTCCTGTGACGGTGCTGCTGAACACTGACGAAGAGGTGGGGAGCGTGGCATCGCGAGCGGTCACGGAAAAGCTGGCGACGGGTTGCGATGCCGTGCTCGTGCTGGAGCCGGCGGCGGGAGCGAGAGGCGCGTGCAAGACGGCGCGCAAAGGCGTCGGCAATTACACGATCAAGGTGACAGGGCGCGCAGCCCACGCTGGACTGGACTTCGAGAAGGGTGCCAGCGCAATCACGGAACTGGCGCGGCAGTTAGTCGAGGTGGTGCAGTTCACGGATCTGAAGTGCGGAACCACTGTGAATCCGGGGCTTGTGCGCGGAGGCACGCGCACGAACGTCGTGGCGGCTTCGGCTGAAGCCGAGATCGATGTGCGCGTTGCAACCATGCGCGATGGTCGAGCTCTGGATCGTAAGTTGCGCCACCTGCGGCCGTTCGATAAGCGTTGCACGATCGAGGTTGCAGGCGGGCTGAACCGAGCACCTTTCGAGCGGACCAACGGGGTGGCTGCGCTCTACGGCAAAGCGCGGGGATTGGCAGCCGAGCTTGGCTTTGAATTGGCCGAAACCTCGGTAGGCGGCGGTTCCGACGGAAACTTCACCGCCGGTATCGGTATTCCTACTCTCGATGGCCTTGGAGCGGTCGGCGACGGTGCGCACGCCAAGCACGAACACGTGATAGTAGCGGATATTCCACGCAGGGCAGCGCTGTTGGCCCGGCTCCTGGAAAGCATGTAAGCGAGTCTTTACACAGGCATGAAGCTTGCCTGAGTTTACGCTGCGGTTGTTCTTGATCAGAGATAAGATTCCGAATCAGGGTCTTCGTAGTCTGCTTGCGAGCCGTCGACGTTTAATGTCTGATGTCTCGCGTTTGACGTCCAAGGTCCGGCGTCTGATGCCTGGCCTCGTGAGTAGCAGTTCCTTTGACTCGCGCCGCAAGCTGACCTAGACTATGTATTAAGCCTAGGGAGCGCGCCGTTGCTGAAACACTCCATGTGAGTTTGGAGGAGCGGCGTATATATTTGTTGTGCGGCACAACCCCGGCAGCGACTTGATGGGCCTGCACTAAATTGGAGGTCGTATGTTTGGCAAAATCGGACTGCCCGAAATCCTTATCATCCTCGCGATCGCGCTCCTGATCTTCGGGCCGGGTCGGCTCTCGGAATTGGGAAAAGGTCTTGGCGATGGAATCCGCAACTTCAAGAGCGCTGTGAAAGACGGCGACGGCGAGACCGACAAGAAGGCCTAAACGTCGATTGGCACGAGCTTTGATCTGTAACGCCCCTACTGTGGGGCGTTCGCTTTTGCACAACGCTCAGATGGCCAGGCGCTCTCGCAGCATGGCGAAGACGAGCGGCACCGGCAGTCCGACAACGTTGAAGTAGCAGCCGTCTATGCGCGGAATCCAACGAGAGGCTATGCCCTGAATGGCATAAGCGCCAGCTTTGTCCATGGGTTCGCCGCTCGAGATGTAGGCGCGAATGTCGTCGTCGCTAAGGTGGTTAAACGTCACCTCTGTTGTTGCGGAGCGGACGTCCTCGAACGAATTCCCATCCTCCGCCGGGCCAATGAGGCAGACGCCGGTTGTGACCTGGTGAACGCGTCCCGAGAGCAAGCGCAACATGCGCGCTGCGTCGTCGGCGTGGCGCGGCTTCTCGAGCAGGTGTTCGTCCACGATGACGACGGTATCTGCGCCGAGGACGAAGTCTGAGCGGTGCGCGGCGGAGATGGCCCGTGCCTTATCGCGCGCGAGTCGCTTTGCATACGCCAACGGCGCTTCGCCGGAATCGGCGACTTCAGGCACGTGCGCTGGTTTGACCTGGAAAGCGATGTCGGCATTGCGCAGCAGTTCGGAGCGGCGTGGTGAGGCGGAGGCCAGGATGAGCATACGGCAGCGATTGTACCGCCCTCGTTTACATCCATACATCCTTGCCGGTGCGGGTCTCGTCTCACGAGCGTGAGCACCGAAGTGCAAAGCACGATGAACGGCGCGATTGTGCGCGGCCGCGAGGTGGAGTTCCGCGTGTGGGTGCCTGCGGCACAGAAGGTCGTTTTGCGACTGATGCGGGCAGGGCGCTGTGACGCCGAGGACATTTCTATGCGGCGGCTGGGCTCAGCGGATTTCGGCCTGCCGGACCTCTCCGAACTGGTGGACATGGATACGTGGGCGCTGACGGGAATCGACGCGCGCCCGGGCGACCGCTACTTCTACATGGTGAACGATCAGAAACCGGTGCCCGATCCGGTGTCGCGGCTGCTTCCGGAGGGAGTGCACGGGCCGACGGAAATAGTGGAGCCGGGCACGTTCCGCTGGACAGATCACGACTGGCGCGGTCGCGAACTGCGGGACTACGTCATCTACGAACTGCATATCGGCACGTTCACGTCCGAGGGCACGTTCGACACAGCAATCGAAAAGCTGAGTTATCTCAAGCAACTCGGCGTTTCGATCATCGAAGTTATGCCGGTGAATGCGTTTCCTGGAAAGCGCAACTGGGGATACGACGGGGTGGGGCTGTACGCAGTGCAGGCGAGCTACGGAGGGCCGGATGCGTTCAAACGCTTTGTGGACGCAGCACACCGTGAAGGCCTTGGCGTCATGCTCGACGTTGTCTACAACCACCTGGGTAATGAGGGCAATTATTTGCGGATGTTCGGCCCGTACTTCACGGCGAAGCACCAGACGCCCTGGGGCGAAGCCGTGAATTACGACGACGATGGCTGTGAAGGCGTGCGCCGCTTCATCGTGGATAACGCGCTGTACTGGATTCGCGAATACCATCTCGACGGACTACGGCTGGATGCGGTGCAGACAATCAAGGATGATTCGCCGCTGCACATCACAGCCGAAATTCAGCAAAATGTGCAGGCGCTGGCTCGCGAACTAGGGCGGATTGTTTGTGTGACGGTTGAAACCGACGAGAACGATTCGCGCTACGTACTGCCCGCCGAGAAAGGCGGCTATGGGCTGGACGCCGTCTGGAGCGACGATTTCCATCACGCACTGCACGCGTACCTGACGGGCGAACGCGAAGGCTATTACCAGGATTTCGGAAACAAAAAACAGATTGCGCGCGCGCTGAACGAAGGCTTCGTCTTCCAGGGAGAGTTCTTCCACTACTGGAGCGACGTTCGCGGCACTTCGGCTGTGGGGATTCCGCTGCCGAAGCACATCATCTCCATTCAAAATCACGATCAAGTCGGGAATCGCGCCAGGGGCGAGCGCCTGAATCATCTGGTGCCGCGGGGGGCGCGCAAGCTTGCCGCCGCGCTACTGCTGCTCGCGCCGCAAACCCCTCTGCTGTTTATGGGGCAGGAATACGATGAACCCTCGCCGTTTCAATTCTTCACCGACTTCGGCGATCCGAATCTCCAGCAGGCTGTGAGCGAAGGGCGTCGAAAGGAATTCAAGGCCTTCAAGTGGGACGATGTTCCTGATCCGCAGGATGCTTCGACCTTCGAGCGCTCGCGCCTGCACTGGGATTTGGCAACGGATGAGAACGACATGTTGCGCTGGTATCGGCAGTTGCTTGCATTGCGCCGGCGTCATATTGCTCACGGCGAACGTACGTGCGCTGCCGAGTTTCGCGAAGACGAGTTGGTGATGCAGGTGCCCAGGGACGAGCCTAAAATCCTGGTCGTGGCGAGATTCCGAGGTGAGGCGAATTATGATCCCGGAAAATGCTGGCGACAGGCCTTTGCGAGCGACGAAGACGGTTATGCCGTGCGAGTGTTCCAGCGGCTACGAAGCTGCTGAGCTCCTAAGCTACTGAACTGCCAAAGCGTCAAGCTGAGTTGTCTTCCTTCTCTGAGCGGAGCGCCGCGGAGTCGAAGGACCCTACGATCAGCACAAAGCCAAAAAGTATCCTTCGACTCGGGCTTACGCTCTCAGGAGAACGCGATTTTGCGGTAGCCAAGCGACTCAGCGATTCAGCAGCTAAGCGACTTAGTAAAAAGGTTGCCGCCTTCCGGCGCAAAGTGATAACGCGCGCTGGATGCTACAATCAAGCCAGTCCCATTCCAGCCCAGTACCGCAGTTCGACGTGTGCTGGGGCATGATCGGCGTTTGCGACTACCCGATCGTGGGCAGCGCCTTTTCGGCGCGCCGCCATTCGAAACCGAACAGAATACGTAGGACATGGATCGCGCATACATCCGGAATTTCGCCGTCATTGCCCATATCGACCATGGGAAGAGCACGCTTGCCGACCGCATGCTTGAGCTGACGGGTGCGTTGACCGCCCGCGAGATGCAGGAACAGGTGCTGGATGACATGGACCTGGAGCGCGAGCGCGGAATCACCATCAAGGCCCATGCCGTCCGCATGAACTACAAGGCGCGGGACGGCCAGATGTATCAACTGAACCTGATCGATACGCCTGGACACGTGGACTTCTCCTATGAAGTGTCTCGTGCGCTGGCATCTTGCGAAGGCGCTCTGCTGGTCGTTGATGCGACGCAGGGCGTGGAAGCGCAGACGCTGGCGAACTCTTACCTGGCTATCAATCACGGGCTTGAGATCGTTCCGGTCATCAACAAGATCGACTTGCCGAGCGCGGACATCGAGCGCACGAAGGAAATGATTGAAAGCGCTGTCGGGCTGGATGCGACGGATGCATTGCCGATCAGCGCGAAGACCGGTCTGGGCGTAGAAGATGTTCTAGAGGCCATCGTGCAGCGCATCCCACCCCCCAAGGGCAAGCCGGACCTGCCGCTACAGGCCCTCATCTTCGACTCTTGGTTCGATCCGTATCGAGGCGTTGGCGTGCTGGCGCGCGTCTTCCAGGGCACGCTGTACAAGGGGCAGAAGATCCGGCTCTGGTCGAACGGCAAATCCTTCGACGTGGAAACCGTGGGCGTGCAATCGCCTAAACCTGTCGAGATCGACAAGCTCGAAGCCGGAGAAGTCGGGTTCCTGTTTGCCAACCTGAAGAATGTTGCCGACACGAAGATTGGCGACACGATCACGGACGATGCGCGTCCGGCAATCGAACCGCTTCCGGGCTTCGAAGAGCTGAAGCCGATGGTCTTCGCGGGCCTCTACACGGTGGATGCACACGAGCACACGCTGCTACGTGAGGCGCTCGAAAAACTTCGGCTGAACGATGCCTCATTCTTCTTCGAACCGGAAAGCTCTGTGGCGCTGGGGTTTGGCTTCCGCTGCGGCTTCCTTGGCCTGTTGCACATGGAGATCATCCAGGAGCGCCTGGAGCGCGAGTACAACCTGGACCTCATCGTAACCGCCCCCGGCGTTCGCTTTCGCGTAACGCTGACGGATGGCTCGGTCGTCGAGGTGGATAATCCATCCAAGTGGCCAGAGCAGAGCTACATCGCCAAAATCGAAGAGCCGATCATTATGGCGACGATCCTCACAAACGAGGAATACGTTGGCGGCATTCTGAAGCTTGTGGAAGAGAAGCGCGGCAAGCAGAAGAACTTCGAATATGTGAGCGCAACGCGCGTGATGCTGACCTACGAACTGCCGTTGAATGAAATCGTGCTCGATTTCTACGACAAGCTGAAGACGGTTTCTCGCGGATACGCTTCGCTCGATTACCACCTCTCAGGCATGTGGGAATCGGCGATGACGAAGCTGGACATACTGGTCGCGGGCGAAGCCGTGGATGCCCTGTCGATCATCGTGCACAAGGATTTCGCTTATGAGCGTGGCCGGTCGCTCGTCTCCAAGATGCGGGAGTTGATCCCGCGACAGATGTTCGAGGTCGCCATACAAGCCGCGATCGGCGCCAAGGTCATCGCGCGCGAAACTGTCGGCGCTATTCGCAAAAATGTAATTGCGAAGTGTTACGGCGGCGACATCTCGCGCAAGCGCAAGCTGCTGGAGAAACAGAAGGAAGGCAAGAAGCGGATGAAGCGTATCGGCAAAGTGGACATTCCGCAGGAAGCGTTCCTGGCGGTGCTTCGCGTTGGGGAAGATTAGTTAACTTCAATTAGTTAACTTCGGCGTAAATACTGTCGTCTTTCCAACCGGCATCGACCTTCAGATTTCTGCAATTTCTACATCCTAAGCTGCTGAAAACTCGGCATCTACGGTCCGAGGCACAGGAGAGTTCAAGTCGCTGTCTAAGGTGATAGGTGTGCAAAACTCTCTTTAGAACGTTTCTCTCGCAGACAACAATCCTCTCGTCAACAACAAAAACCGTAATATCGCAAATCGCTGAAAACGCAGTGGCTTCATGGCTTTCCCTAGCCTGCCAAAGGACATCTCAGGGCTCCGTGGCGAGCTGTCTGGCGGAGCACCTCTGCGTATTCCACAAAATTTTCCACAGGCGTGCCAGATCGGAACAGGGGAATTTCTGGCGGCGCAGTTTGCAGGGCGCGTAAAAACTGCGTCTCCGCATTGCGTAATTTCTTCCCCACCGAAGCTGCCACATATTTGAAGCAACTCAAGTTCGTTGGGAACAGATTCAAGTACTGATTTGGAACCAAAAAAAGGCGCCTGCGATGAGGCGCCTCCTGAATCCGGAAGAACGCTGAGGAAGAGCACGGCGGGAGCTTGCTCAGCGCAGGGTGAACACAACAGTGATCTGCGTTTCGACTTCGATGGGCACGCCATTGAGAACGTACGGGCGGTAGCGCCACTGGCGGACGGCGTCGAGCGCGGCCTCAGCCAGGAACGGGTGTCCGCTGATTACTTTCAAGTTCGCAATGTTACCGTCGGCATCGATGACGGCGGCAAGCAGCACCGGACCCTGCACGCGTGCGAGGCGAGCCTTCGCCGGATATGCAGGTTCGATGCGACGGACGAGGTTGCCCTGCAACAGTACGGATGGCCGCGGACGCACCACCGTCGGGGCAACGGCCGGTGCAACGTTAAGGGCAAGGATGTTGCGCAAAGCTGCGCTCTGCCTGGCGTCTGGCGTCCCCAGGCCATACGGAACGCCGATGCCATCGCCACCCGGTGCTGGCGGCGGCGGATCGTTGAAGTATTGGGCGTGTTTCGGGATCCAGCGCGGTTCGACGAGCGCGCCTTCCACAAACTGGCTGGCATGGCGCAACGTTGCCGGGACAGGGACAACTTCGGCTGCCTGCGGCCGGCGAGGCGCAGGCGGTGCGGACGGCGCTTCGGCGATCCGCAATTTTGGCAGGGCTTCCGTGTAGATGAGTGGCATGAGCACGAGCACTCCGATGCCAATCCCTTGCAGCGCGAATGACGCCATCGTCGTCCACGTCCGATTGTGGGGAGTGGTTTCGAGCGTATCGAAAACAGCGTTGTCGAACATCGTCCACCTCCGTACGTCGCTTGTACTGAGAATGGACACCGGCAACGGTCGGATTTCAGGAGGGTGGCGAAAAATATAAAGACCGCGCACAGGGAACAAATCACAGGTATGCGGCGTCAGGAGTCAAACAAGATCAAGAACGAAAGGCCGCCCGGTCGGGGCGGCCTAGTCAATAGAACAGAATGTGCGAATTTACTTCGGCGTAGGCTTGGTCGCAGCACCAGCCGGACGCGCCGGAGGAGTCGCGGTCTTCGGAGCCGCCGTGCCTGCCGCAGGAGCGCCAGCGGGGCGAGGCTGAGCAGGAACGCCGGACTCAACGTTGTACGAATCGACGATGGCCTGTGTAATGTCCGCGGCTTGGGTGGCCCACAGGACCGAGCTCTGCTGCGAGCCTGCATCGAGTACAACTGTGTAGCCGTTTTCACGAGCATACTTCTCAAGCATCTGCATCATCTTCTGGCCGATGCGACTGGCGATCTCGTTCTGCTGCGCCTGCAGTTCGTTGTTGGCGTCTTCGTATTCGCGCTGAAGTACTTTCTGCTTCTGCTCGATCTGCTTGACGAGTTGAGCACGGGCGTCGTCGTTTAGCTTGTCGCCTTGTGCGCTGAGCTGTTTCTTCAGATCGTCAACCTGCTTGCCGAGGCCCTCGATTTCCGTGCGCTTGGGATCAAATTTCTTCTGCAAACCCTGGAAATCGCGCTGGCCTTCGTTGGTGCTGACGATGGCGGCCTGCACGTTGATGATACCGACTTTGGCCGGCCCAGCAACGGGTGCGGCGGCGGGTGCTGCGGTGCCCGTCTGCGCGACCGCTGAGATAGAAAGAACGAGCGCAAGAACCGGGATGAAACGAGCGAGCTTGTGTGTCATTGAGTTGCTTTCACTCCTTGGGAGCTTCCGTGTGAATCCTCAGAAACCTTTCAGGAATGGGGCGCTCGGCAGAGAATCAGCCGTTCATGCCCAACCAAAAAATTTCATTGGCTTCGGAGTACGAATTATAGAATTAGGGCCTGCAAGCGTCAAACCAAACAATCTAAAGCTATGTTGATGACGTCTTCCAAGGCCCGATCAGAATAACTTAGAACGTGGTGCTGACCGTGAAGCGCACCGTCTTTCTTGGTTCTCTCAGCATGAAGGCCGAGCCGTAGAGTGCCTGCGCCTGCTGGAACGTGAAATCGCCTGCTGCGCCTACAGGGAACATTGACCGATTGAACTGAGACGGAGGTGTCGCAAACGTGTCGAGCCGCAAGGGATTGTACGCATAGTAGATGCGGAACGGCGCGTTGACGACAGGCATGATGACCTGAAGTTCTAATCCGGTCGACATGCGGGGAATGTAATTCGTCTTGCTCAGCGGCGTTAGTTCGCGCTGGAACGTCAAGTTCTGAGTGCCGCCACAAGTGAAACTGCCGGGTGCGATCACAGGGCAGCCGAACGGAGTGTTGTTCAGGTTATTGACCTGAACGTCGCTCAACCGGAGTTGCGAGTTGCGCAACACGAAATTCATACCGCTATCGACGAAGGCGGCCAGCGTGACCGGACCTGCGATGGGAACTCGGTACTCGACGTTGCCCACGATGCTGGTGTCGCCGCCGGGGAATACGAGGCGATGAACCGGGATAGGAACGGTGACGCTGCCACGACGCGGGTTACTCGGATCGATCGGCACCACAGAACCGTCAGGGTTGGTCAACGGCATGCTAACGCTATCCACCAGGAACGCGACTGGCGAGATGGAGCGGATATCGAAACCGCGAATATCGTTGTCGCCGCCGGTGTACATCCGCTCGAACGGAGGCGCCACTCTGCCCGCATAGCCTGTCACAAACGTGCTCTGGAGGCGGATGCCGAGCGTCTGCTGACCTGTCTGAGCGTCGGCAAAGTGGATCCCCTTCATCGGCATGAAGCGCTTGTACTCCATGACGGGACGCAGCATCTGTACGTTGCCGCCGAGTCCGGAAATGTCCGTGCCGAGGAACAGGCTGTGGCCGCTGTGCGGACGCATCGGGTTATCGATTGTGCTGAAGCTGAACGTCGGAACGAACTTGCTGGTGATTACGCCCTTCAAGGAGTCTGGGCCGGAAATGCCGCGGAACGCGAGGGCCTCGAAATATCCGCGTGATGCGTCCGTGAAGACTTCGACCGATGAGGTGTCCAGCGAATACGTTAAGCCGACACGCTTGAACGAACGATGCAGCGGATAACTGGCGGATACGGTGAAGCCGGTCGATGACTGCGTGAAATTCTGCAAGGACTCCAGGAATGATTGCGGAAGATTGAGCTGTTGGTTGCTGGAAATCTCCGCTTCCTTTGCCTGGTCGTAGTTGTACTTGCGGGTGAAGACCGTGAATCCGAACTGGAGCGGACGATCGAACATGTACGGTTCGGTGAATCCGAACACAAGGTTGCGCTCGCGGCTGCCAACGTTCGCTTCCACGTGTAAGGTTTCTCCCATGCCGAGGAAGTTATTGGTTTCGTAATTCAAGCCGATGAACGAACCGGCAAGACCGCTGACACCGCCAGTCAGGCCGATGGAGTTCTTGCCCTTCTCCTTGACCTTGAGCGTGATATCGACCGTGCTTTCCTGATTGTTCTGGTGAACTTCGGAATCCTCTTCAGGCTTGAGCGGCTCGAAATAATTCAACTGATTGAGGCGCAGCAGGCTCAGTTCCCACAGTTGCGAGTTGTAAACCTGGCCTTCTTCCAACGCCAACTCGCGGCGGATGACCTTGTCGCGCGTGGTACTGTTCCCCGCAAACTCTATACGGCGAACATAGAACGGCTTTCCCTCGTCGACGTCGACGTTGATGGTAATCTGCTTTTTCTCGTCATCGATTACGGTGTTCGGAACCGAAGTGAAGTTGATGTAGCCGAGCGAACCGTATGCCTTGCGAAGTTCGTCGAGGCCCTTGCGAACTAAGGAAGTGTTGAAAAGGTCGCCTTCCTTCATCTTGAACAACCTGCGCAACAAGGCAGTGTTGGTGATGGCCTTGTTACCGCTGAAGTTGATCTCTTTCAGGTGGAAGCGCTCGCCTTCCTCGACAGGAACCGTAATATCTACGACTTTCCCATTGTTTGCCTTGAAGGGGAAATACCATCTCACGCCGCCAGCGTCGCGGATCTTCGTTTTGGGATCCTGCACGAGCGCCTTGAAGTAGCCCTTCTCCTGATAGGCAACGCGCACGCGTTCGGCATCTTCGCTCAGCTTGGTGGCGTCGAAGGTCTTGGCGAACAGGCTCTCGAGGATGATGCTGTGCGGAATGCCGATGGGTCGCGAGTTCCTCATCGCGCTACGGAGGAATCGGCTGCTGACTTTCTTGTTGCCTTCAAAGCGGATGTTGCCGACCTTAACCTTCGTGCCTTCCTTGACGATGAAGCTGACACTGACGGCGGCGGGAGGAATCGGCTTGATTTCCGTGCGAATGGTGGCGAACTGGCGTCCGCGAGCGGCAAGCAGTTCTTTCAGGACGACTTCGGCCTTCTTGACGCGGGTCGGGTCATACTGACTTTCCTGTGTCAGTCCAACCTTGCGCTCCTTGAACTTCTCAAGCACATCGGACTGAGAAACTGACTTCAGTCCGTCGTACTTGATCTCGCGGATCGTCGGCTTCTCTTTGACGTAAACGTGCAAACGCCAGCCCTTAGGCGTTTCTTCGCGCTCGATGCGCAAATCGTCGAAGTAGCCGGTATTCCATAGCGAGTTGAAGTCACGCTCGATCCCGGGCTGGTCATACACATCACCTGGACGAGTGAACAGTCGTGCACGGATGGTGTCGGCCGGGATGCGCCGGTTGCCGTGGATGATGACTTCCTCGACCACACCCTGCTGCGCAAATGCCAAACCGCAGCAGAGCAGCACGAAGAGGCAGAGTAGGAATGCAATCTTGCGATTTCGGCGCGGATTGCAACCGACGGCAGGCACAGCATTGACGTGATGAATGCCGGTAATGGGAACACCCTCAGACACTTGGAGTGCGGAAACGTTGATTATACGGAACTAGCGTCCGGAATACCACAAGCGGCACCCGCCTGGAAGTCCCATAACAAATCGAACCCGCAAAAGTTGACCAAGTTTCGGCTATGCGCGCCGACCAGAGCAGAGTCACTCGGCTACGCTTTTGAAAGTCCCGAAGCTCGGTCCGAAGTTGAAGCTACCGTTCTTTCAATCGAAAACCGATCCGGACTTTGATCGGAGCAGGCCTTCAGTCCCTGCACTCGACAAGCAGGAAGCAGCGGCTCAGGTACCCACCTGTAGATTCAGGTCTCGTGACGGCTGATGCCTGACCTGACGTCTGACGAGATTAGTCAAGCCGCAGCCTGATCCAGTCCTTTGGATCAGTGTTGTTAGCGCCCGCAGGAAAAGCCGTTGTCTGCCACGAGGGTTTAGCCGGCGTCATGATTTCCAACATGACTCGCCATTCGCTGCCGGGGAATCGCGCTCGCGATATCTGATACTCGCGAACCTTCTCCGGCATGAAGGTGCGCTTGTCCCAGGCATCAACGCGCGAGACGTTCGCAACCCAGCCAGTGTTGTTCCACCAGTGCCACTCTTCAGGCCAGACACCAGTCGTCAGGAAGCGCTCTCCCAGTTTGGCCGAAGCGTGCAGGTTATACACCTTGTTTTCGCCTGGCGAGAGATAGAGATCAAGCGTGCCCGTGTCGCTCTTCAATAATTCCACTGCAAGCCACACGTATCCGTCCGTTTGCTTGACGTATAGTCGCGCGAAATCTCCAAGCGGCATGCGCGCCGCATCTTTCCACTCCGTGGCATCGAGATTCCCATCCATCATGATGAACTCACCCGCAGGCACACGCAGTGGTTGCTGCGCAGCGGCGGCCAGGGCCAACAGCAAACAGAAGAAACAACGGAACACCACTTTCCAAGGCTCACGATTTTTCCTCCGGGAAACTCAGACGCAGACGGCCACTTTTCGTAAGCAGAAGCAAAGGCGCGCCGCAGCGCGCCTTCCTTTAAGAACTCAAGCAACTCAAGAAGCGATCAGACCTGCATCACTTCCTTTTCCTTCACCTTGCTCATTTCTTCCATGCGCTTGATTTCGTCGTCCGTGAGCTTCTGGATTTGTTCCATCGCACCGCGCTCTTCGTCCTCGGAGATCTTCTTGTCCTTCATGATCTTCTTGATTGCGTCGTTGCCGTCGCGACGTATATTACGGACCGCCGTGCGATGCTCCTCAAGAAGCTTATGGAGCTGTTTAACCATATCCTTGCGGCGTTCTTCGGTAAGTGCCGGAACGGGAACGCGGATGATCTTGCCGTCATTCATTGGGTTCAGGCCCAGGTCCCCGCTGCGAATCGCTTTTTCGATGCCAGCCAGTGCGCCGGGATCGAACGGTTGCACGGTGATGAGTTGTGGTTCGGGAGCGTGTACCTGCGCAATCTGGTTAAGCGGCATCATGGAACCGTAGTAGTCCACCTGCACGTTGTCGAGCATATGTACGGAGGCGCGTCCGGTACGGGTTGCGGCCATTTCCTTACGGAAATCCTCGACAGCCTTTTCCATACGTGTTTTTAGCTGCACGTACAGTTCTTTCAATGCGGGCACAGCCGCCATGCTGATCTGAGCCATTGTTGTCCGCCTATTTCAAGTGTACTGAACGAGCGATTATAAACCCTGAAACAACGATCCCGAAGACACGCTCACGCGCCCGTTTGCAAGTCCCGATACCGGGTGCGAAAGCTTCGACCGTTCAGCCAGCGCAAATCAGGCGGTGACGAGAGATCCGACCTTTTCGCCCAGCACCACGCGACGGATGTTTCCGTAGGTGTTGAGGTTGAAGATGACGATAGGCAGATTGTTTTCGCGGCAGAGGCTGATCGCCGTGGCGTCCATCACGCGAAGGCCCTTCTTGAGCACCTCGTAGTAGCTGATCTCCGGGAACATGGTGGCGTCTTTTACGAGCACCGGATCGGCGTCGTAGATGCCATCGACCTTCGTGGCTTTCATGATGACATCAGCCTTGATCTCCATGGCGCGCAGCGAAGCGGCGGTGTCGGTGGAGAAGTATGGATTGCCGGTTCCGGCGGCGAAGACGACGACGCGGCCCTTCTCCAGGTGGCGCATGGCGCGGCGCCGGATGAACGGTTCGGCAACCTGGTTCATCTCGATGGCCGACATCACGCGCGTGTGTACACCCTGTTTTTCGATGGCATCTTGCAAGGCGAGCGCATTGATGACCGTAGCAAGCATTCCCATGTGATCTGCGGAAACGCGATCCATCTCCTTGGCCTGCTCGGCGACTCCGCGGAAAAAGTTGCCGCCGCCAACGACGATGGCCATCTCGATGCCGAGCGAATGAACGTCTTTGATCTCCGCCGCGATCTCGTGAACGCGCGTGTTATCGACACCGAACCCCTGGCCGGCAGCCAGGGCTTCACCGGAAAGCTTGAGCAGAATGCGCTTGTAAACGGGCGTCGGCATAATGACGATTTCTGTCCTTCAATTCAGTAATCCCAGTCTAAACGATTTTGTGACGCAGGAGAGCGCCGAGTAAGTCAACGCCCGTTACTCGCAAGAACCACGGTTTCTTTGACGAATCTAAACGTTGAATAAGTCGTCGCCATGAAGTTCGTGCAGGTTCCTGGGCGCGGTAGCGGGCGTGTCCTGCGGAGCGCCGATGTCGATGCCGGGAAGCAGGTCGTTGAGCGACTCGACCCAGAGCACCTGTTGCTGAAATACCTGACCGAAGTGTCGAGTTACGACGGGCATCACTTCTTCAAGCGATGGATTCTGGCCGGTTTCAAACTCAATGGATGTGACAGGTTTGGTCAGTCCGCAGGGCACGATGAGGTTGAAGTAGTCGAGGTCAGTGCTGACGTTGAGCGCGAACCCGTGCGAGGTGACGGCGCGCGAGATGTGTACGCCGATGGCGGCAATCTTGCGCTCGGGCCAAGGGGCGTTGCTAGTGCGCGGCTCCACCCGCGCGCGTGCTGGCGGTTCGGCGTTGGTCCACACTCCGGTCATGCCCTTGATGCGCTGGGTGGCGATGCCGTAGAAGGCGCAAGTGAGCATGAGGACTTCTTCAAGTCGGCGAACGAACTCGACCGCGCCGATCTTTTCCCGGAAGGCTCGCAGGTCGAAGATGGGATATGCGACAAGCTGTCCGGGGCCGTGGAAGGTCACGTCTCCGCCGCGGTCGCAATCGACGACCTCAACTTCTCGGCTTGCCAGAAGCTCCCGGGAAGCAACGATGTTGTTTTCTTTGGCGTTGCGTCCCAGCGTGATTACAGGCGTGTGTTCCAGCAGCAGCAGCACGTCGGAGATGCGATTCTGCTTGCGAAGATCGACGAGAGTTTTCTGTAGCTCCTGCGCTGAGGAGTAGTCAACACGTCCGAGATTTACGACGGAGATCAAAGGCGGTTCACCACGAAAGCGTGAAAGGAATTCTAAATCATCTTCCGCGTGCTCTCACCCAGTGCTAAAGCAGCGAAGTAGAGGCGCGTCGCGAAACGCGTCACGCCAAAAAACAGAGGGTCATCCTAAGCGAAAGCGAAGGATCTGCTTTCTGTGCCGCTACCCTGAACAAAGCAGATCCTTCGGCCGCACTAGAAGCCTCGACCTCAGGATGACGCACAATTCTCTAGCGCATGGCACGGATGTCTCCTGCCATGCGCCTTTACGAGTTTTACGCGTTGATGGACATTCCATAAACGCCCGCGACCGCGTCGCCCATTGCTTCGGCGAGTGTCGGGTGCGCGTGGATCGTCCACATCAAGTCTTCGACGCGCGCTTCGAGTTCGAGTGCGGCGACGGCTTCCATGATCAACTCGGTCGCCTGCGGGCCGATGATGTGTACGCCGAGAACTTCGCCGAACTTCGCCTCGGCGACGACCTTGATGAAGCCTTCGTGCTGGCCGACGATGGATGCGCGCGAGTTGGCGGTGAATGGGAACTTGCCGACCTTCACCTCGTAGCCCAGCTCTCTTGCCTTGGCTTCGGTGAGGCCCACGCTGCCGATTTCAGGATGGCAATACGTGGCGCCGGGAATGCGATTCTTGTTCACGGGCTTGGCGGGCTTTCCAGCGATCTGCGTGACAGCCGTAATGCCTTCCATGCTGCCGGCGTGTGCGAGTTGCGGGTATCCGGCGCAGATGTCGCCGACAGCATAGATGCCGGGGACGCCCGTGCGCATACATTCGTCAACGTGAATGAAGCCGCGCTCGACCTTAATCTGCGGCACCTTGTCGAGTCCGATGCCTTCCGTGCGCGGCGCACGGCCCACGGCGATGAGACACTTTTCGGCTTCGATGGTCTGCGGCTTGCCGTCGACAGCGAACGTAACGGCTACGCCCGTCTTCGTGCGTTCGACTTTCTCCACCTTCGCGCTGGTGTGCGTGTTGATGCCGCGCTTGCGGTAAACGCGCGCAAGTTCCTTGCTGACCTCTTCATCTTCCACGGGAACGATGCGCGGCAGCATTTCAAGAATAGTGACTTCCGCGCCGAAGGATTTGTAAATCGATCCAAACTCGACGCCTACGGCACCGGAGCCGATGATGACCAGCGATTTCGGAATTTGCTTCAGGTTCAGGATTTCGACGTTGGTGAGAATGCGGTCGTCGGCCTGCAACCCGGGCAGCATTCGTGCCGTAGAGCCCGTCGCCAGCAGGATGTTTTTTGCCTGGACGTTCTGGTTTTTGCCGCCGTTCTCGACCGCAACGGTGTGAACACCGTTTTGCGCTGGGCCGGCGAGGCGTCCCCAACCCGGGATGACGGTGACCTTGTTCTTCTTCATGAGGAACTCAAGGCCCTTGGCGTGCTTAGCGACGATCTTGTTCTTGCGATCCTGAATCGTCGTCCAGTTAAGCTTTGCGCCGTCAACACCCTCTATCCCGAATTCCTTTGCATCCTTGATGTGATCGAAGATTTCGGCATTGAAGAGCAGCGCCTTAGTCGGGATGCAGCCGACGTGCAGGCAGGTGCCGCCAAGTTTGGCCTCTCCCTCGATGAGGCAGGTTTTCAATCCGAGCTGACCGGCGCGGATGGCGGCCGTGTAACCCGCAGGACCGCTCCCGATAATAGCGACGTCATAGATCGTCTCAGGCAAAGTCGTACTCCAGTGTTGATTAGGATTCACCAGAACAGGAAGGTCAACCGGGAATTGTAGAACAGGCAAGGCAAGGGAGGGAAACGCTGGGCGGAACGGGGCTTGCTTCATTGCAGGCGCACGCTGCAAAACTAGGCTGCAAGCATAGTTCCGCCCAAGTGTTCTATCTGGGCTGTACTGACTTGGTGAACTCGTCCAGCACGCGATTGAAACGTTCGGCATTATCGACAAAAAGCGCGTGTCCGTCGTCCTCGAAGAGTTCCAGGCGTGTGGACGGAATAAGTGATTTCACAAGATCGGCGCTGGACTTTGTGTCCGGCGTGTAGGTGAACATGACGGGCACCGTGATCTTCCTGATTGCGGGGCTGAAATCGGTCACGGCCGCCATGTTGTAAATAAGTACGGCCGCGGTGTTGGAGGGCGTTTTAAAGGAAGCCTGTTCGACACTCTTGAAGTATTCGGGCGGATGTGGCTTCTTGTACATGTTACGGACGAACTCCGTCGTGCTCTTCACTCGAGCTTTCTGAAACTCTGTCATCCACCCGGCGAACTCGGCGGTCGCTTTGGGATCTGGTTTGTCCCAGAGCATTCCATCAACGAGAACGTACCCGGCGGTGTGCGCGTTATCGAAACTTTTTGCGTAGGTGACCAGTTCCGGTACCGCGAGAGACCATCCGACGAGGACGACGTTTTCAAGTTTGAGGTGGTTGATAAGTTCTTTCACGTCCTGGGCGCGACGCTCGAGGTAGTGCCCGTCTGTTGGCTTGTCACTGTCACCTTGTGAGCGTGGATCGAGGGCGACCACATGATAGTTCCGGGAAAGAGAATCAATTTGTGGCTGCCAAATGGTGGCGGGCATGGTCCAACCGGGTATGAAAACGATGGCGGGGCCCTTGCCACTTTCTATGTAGTGTAGTTTCACGCCGTCGCTTGTAGAGAATGTCGCACTCTTAGGCTGATCGGCTGCTAAGCCAGAAACGGCTAACAGCAACGTTGCGAACAATAGGCCTATGCGGGTCATCGGTCACTCCTGTTGTGGACGGATGGTTACGGCGAAGGGCGAACCGAGACGGTTTGCCCTTCGCCATTGCTGCGCGCTTTACGCGCGTGCCTTAGGGTTGCAGCGTCGTCACGTTGATGCGCGAGGCGGCGTTCGTCGCGTGGTAAACGCGCTGCGTAGCTTTCTGAAAGTCCGCCGGTGCCGCCAGGTAGATGTTCGGTACGAACTTCTGCGGATTGATATCCACGAGCGGGAACCAGGTGCTCTGAATCTGGACCATGATGCGGTGGCCGCGGCGGAAGGTGTGATTCACGTCCGGCATTGCGAATTCGACCTTTGTGGTCTTGCCGGGTTCGAATGGCTCAGGCTTCTCGAAGCTGTTTCGGAAGCGTCCGCGGAACGGCTCTCCACGCACAAGTTGCTGATAGGCCGCGAGGCGGACGTGCGCTGGATTCTTATCGTCCGTATCGGTCGTGTCATCGGGATAAACGTCGATCAGCTTCACGACAAAGTCCGAATCCGTTCCGGTGGTGGAGACGAAAAGGCTCGGCTTGAGCGGCCCAGCGAGAGTAACGTCCCGATCGAGAACGTCGGTTTGATAGACAAGAACATCGGTGCGGCGCCCGGCCCAGCGCTGGTCGTCAACCATATAAGGTTGCGCCATGCCGATCTGCGTCTCCGAGTAAAAGGGGACGGGCTTGGCGGGATCGCTTACGTACTCGTCAAAAGCTTCGTTCGCCGCCGGCGGATCAAAGCTCAGCTTCCCATTAGCGTGCAGGTAGAGAGAAGTTTGCTTCGCTTGCTTTGGAGGCCAGGCGTCGTACTGCTTCCACTCGTTTGAGCCTGTTTCGAAAACGAAGGCTTCCGGCAGCTTGGCATCGCCCCTGTCCTTCAGGTACTGCTCGAAGAATGGAAATTCGATGTTCTCGCGATAGAAGACGCTCGTTTTTGATCCGAACCAAACGTAGCCAAGATGTTCGCCTTCTCCTCGACCCCAGCAGCCGTGGCACCATGGGCCCATCACGAACTTGACGTCGCCTTGCGGGCTTTGGCGATTAGCCGCTTCGTAGGAATGGATTTCGCCCCAGAGGTCTTCGGCGTCATACCATCCGCCTACGATGAGGACGGCAGGCTTGATGTTCTTAAGATGTTGCAGGGTGCTGCGCGACTTCCAGAATTCGTCGTAGTTGGGGTGCTGAATGAACTCGTCCCAGAATTTGACCTGGCGGTGGAAATATTTTTCGTTCACGTTGCTGAGCGGCTCGAGACCAAGAAAGAAGTTGTATCCGTCAGGCGTGCCCGGATCGAGGCGCTCGGGCCACTTCGTCGTTGGCTTCGGGCGCGCCAGTCCGAACGCAGCCTCGAACAGCAACATATGCGGCATAAACAATGCGCCGTTGTGATGGAAGTCGTCACCGATGAACCAATCGGCGATAGGCGCCTGCGGAGAGACGGCTTTCAGTGCGGGGTGCGCGTCGATCATTCCCATGGCCGTGTAGAAGCCCGGATACGAGATGCCCCACATTCCAACCTTGCCGTTGTTCCTGGGCACGTTCTTCACCAGGAAATCGATGGTGTCGTAGGCATCGGAGCTTTCATCGATGTCGGTCCCCTTCTTGTTAGGGTTGAAGGGGCGAACTTCCACGAAGTCGCCTTCCGACATGAAGCGTCCGCGCACATCCTGATAGGCGAAGATGTAGCCGGACCGCATTAACTGTTCAGAAGGTCCAAGGTTCGTGCGGTAGTTGTCCGGTCCATAAGGAGCGACGGCGTAGGGTGTGCGATCGAACAGGATGGGATAGGTTTGCGAGTTGTCCTTGGGCACGTAGACGGAGGTGAATAGCTTTTTTCCGTCGCGCATGGGGACCTGGTACTCGTACTTGGTGTAGTTCGCCTTGATGTAATCGGAGACCTGCGCCTGACGTTCCTTTTCCTTGTCGGCCCTGTCTCTATCAGTCGCTGAGCGAACTTGCGCAAGAGCGGAGCCCTGAAGGGTTCCGAGGATAATGAGCAGCGCCGCCGCATAACTCCGAAGCGCAGACTTTGCAGAT